>NZ_JAMXXS010000009.1:0-99646 GCF_024129595.1 Acinetobacter lwoffii
ACAGATCAACCAAGAAATCAGTCGGCGTAGGATCACAATTGAACATATCAACGGCAAACTTAAATATTTTCGGATATTAACAGAACGGTATAGAAATAGACGGAAACGATTTGGTCTAAGAATGAATTTAATTGTTGGAATGGTGAATTGGATGCTCTTGAATTAACTTTCGCAAGAGATCTAATGATGAGCTATATATTCAGGATAGGAAAATATTATTTAAAAAGTACAGAATGGTTGAATTTATCGAATAAAAGTAAAATCATTTATAGTTTATATGTTTAATTTGAGATGAAAAAATTATATATATTTTAATAATGATTTTTAAAAAAATAAATGAATTTAATAAGTGTAGATAAAATAAAAGCCATTTTAATAATGGCTTTTATGCTTATGGTGGAGGATTAATAAGTTTTATAAGGTAAAAACTTTCCGGATAATACGACGTTCACCCGATCTCCGTTTGGATTATTCTCCCGTTGAATATCCATGCTGAAATCAATTGCGCTCATAATACCATCTCCAAATTCTTCATGGATCAGTTCTTTAATAGTCATACCATAGACGCTGACAACCTCATACCAACGATAAATCAGCGGATCTATCGGCACACTGGTTGGCAGAGAACCTTTATAGGGTACGATTTGCAGCCAGGCGATGGCTTCATCAGTCAGTCCAAATATTTCACCAATTTTTTCCGCCTGTTCTTTATTAAAAGCCATCTGACCCAAACATGCAGCTGTCACCCATTCTTTAGAAAGGCCTATAGCTTCAGCGACATCTGCCCATTTGATAGACTTTAAAACTTTCGCTGAAATAATCATGTCTGTCACTTGTTGACGATGGCTAATCATAATCTTCTCCAATAGCTATATTTAAAAAATTACCGCTATAGATAATGCAGAGATTGTGCCAATATAATTATAAAGATTAAATTTTAAAATAATTCATATGATTTTTATTAGCCATTTAAAATATATGGCATGCTATTTGCTTTTATCTATATTAAATATGGCAACGGCGCCATGACACAATTGATCTGTTTGAATAATGCAAGGCAAAGACGCCTAGGGTTGAAATAGACCTTAGGCGTTTTTTATTTGCAAACAGGTAAGTAATTTATATAAAGGGGATAAAAATATGGCTTATCTTGCTCCTGCAGAGTTTGCAAAAAAAGTGGTCGATGCCGGTGAGGCAAAACTTCATATGGCCACGCGTGATGTTTTAATTCGTGCGTTTATGGCAGGCGCAATTCTGGCGTTGGCGGCAGTATTTGCCGTGACGATTGCGGTACAAACAGGAGTGCCACTGATTGGCGCGCTGCTATTTCCAGTCGGCTTCTGCATGTTGTATCTATTGGGCTATGACCTACTGACAGGGGTATTTGTATTGACCCCTTTGGCTTGGCTAGATAAACGTCCTGGGGTGACGTGGGCCCGTATTTTAAAAAACTGGGGTCTGGTTTTTTTAGGTAACTTTGCCGGATGTTTAACCGTGGCAGTGTTGATGGCCGCAGTCTATACCATGGGTTTCGCAGCTGAACCGAACGCGGTCGGGGTGAAAATTGCCCATATTGGGGAAGACCGGACTTTGGGCTATGCCGAATATGGCTTTGCTGGCTGGATGACGATTTTTATCCGCGGCATGCTGTGTAACTGGATGGTGTCACTCGGTGTAATTGGTGCCATGATGTCGACCACGGTCAGTGGCAAATTCATCGCGATGTGGATGCCAATCATGCTGTTTTTCGCCATGGGCTTTGAACATTCAGTGGTGAATATGTTCCTGTTCCCATTTGCCATGATGATGGGCGGTGATTTCTCGATTACAGACTATTTCTTGTGGAATGAATTACCGGTGGCACTGGGGAATCTAGTGGGGGGGCTGGCACTGACAGGTCTGGCGCTCTATACCACGCATGTACGTACTGGCGATAAAAAAGAATTCTAATCTGAGCATGATGATTTATGCCTTGAGATTAAAGGGATCGATTCGATCCCTTTTTGAGTATTTAAAATGAATAAAAAATTAAAGATCAGTGTCGGGCAATATTCTTCCGCTGGAATCAAAGCACAGAATCAGGATTTCCATGGGGTCTATATTCCTGAAGGCCATGCGCTTAGTAGTAAGGGCATTGCCTGTGCAATTGCAGACGGGATCAGTAGCAGCAATGTCAGTCATATTGCAGCAGAAACTGCAATCAGCAGTTTTTTATCGGATTATTATTCGACTTCAGATGCATGGAGTACCCAAACTTCAGCGGCACGGGTCATTCGTGCGACCAACTCCTGGCTCTATGCACAAACCCAGCAGAGCCGCGGGCGTTTTGATAAAGATCAGGGTTATGTCTGCACCTTTAGTGCACTGATTTTAAAACAAAATAGGGCACATATCTTTCATGCTGGCGACAGTCGGATTTATCGAATTCAGGCACAAGCCATTGAACAGTTGACGGCTGATCACCGCGTTTGCCTGTCATCAACAGAACATTATTTAAGTCGTGCACTGGGTGCCGACCATCGTATCGATGTCGATTATCAGCAGCTTGAATTATGTGAAGATGATTTCTTTATCTTGATGACGGATGGAGTCTATGAGTTTATTGATATGCAGCTCATATCGGAGATGCTGCAACAGCAACAACATCTGGATATCATTGCCAAGTCTATAGTCGAGCTAGCCTTTAAACGGGGCAGTGATGACAATCTCACCATTCAAATCATTAAAGTGGATCAACTACCAGAGGAAAAATACTTCCAGATTAAAAGTCATGTTTTATTTCCACAACAGCTAAGTCATGGTGATCTGTTTGAAGGTTATCGGATTGATAAAATCCTGCACCAAAATCATCGCAGCAGCCTCTATTTGGCGCATGATGAAGCGACACAAAATCAGTTGGTCATTAAAACCTTGTCTGTCGATGTGCAGGATGATCTCAAAGCCGTAGAACAATTTCAGCTGGAAGACTGGGTATCGAAACGCTTAAAACATGAAAATCTGCTGCAATGCTATCCACATAAGGGCAGCAAGAAGTTTTTATTTCAAAGTTATGAATATTTACAAGGGGAAAGCCTAAACCGATGGCTGCACCGTCATAAAACTGCTTTAACTTTACAGCAGTTGCTTCCGATCATTGAGCAGGTGGCCAAAGCATTGAATGCCATGCACCGTCTTGAAATGCTGCACCAGGATGTACGACCAGAAAATGTCATGCTGCTCGAACCAGCCGATACCTTGAAAGTGAAACTGATTGATTATGGATCGACTGCGGTCAGAGGTCTGGTTGAACTGAATCCTAAACATGCAGATGTTCCTTTGGGAACCTTGGCCTTTATGGCACCTGAGTATTTTATTGGACGCTCACCCTCAGTAAAATCAGATCAGTTCTCGCTGGCGGTGATGAGTTATTATTTATTAACCCGACAGTTGCCTTATGGGACGGACCTCGCGCGCTGCAAGACCGAAAAGGCCTTAAAGCAGGTTCGATATCATCCTCTCTATGAGTATCGACCGGATCTGCCACATGGCTTGGACGCAATCTTTAAAAAAGCGCTTTCCATTCGCCCGGAGCAGCGCTATGAAGCACTTTCAGCCTTTATATATGATCTGAAACACCCAGATATCAAATTTAAAAAATCAGTTTCACGCCCTATGCTTGAAAAGCATCCAGTCACTTTCTGGAAATGCTGCACAGCGATTCTTTTTTTGTTATTGCTCTGGGTGTTTGCACTGTATTTTAGCCAATGAAAATAATTCAAATAAGCTGTTGAACGATTTTTTTTGACTGAAGTAAAAAATCAGATGTGATTTGAGCTGAGATGTAGTCAAAATATCTATTTATTCTTATTGCAGATTTTTCTATTTTTACGATGATTGACTCTGTGTTTTCGAAGATTATCCCTATAAAATAGAAAGTGCAGTCAAAAAACTAAATAAGCATAAAAACATTGGAATAATAATTGCTTATTTTTAATACCATTAGAATAAAAAGGCAGATGAGACATGAAAAATCAATTTTTTAAGCTGATTTTAATCTTGGGCAGTAGCATGGTGATGAGCCAAACAAGTCTCGCCGGAGATGGTGGCTTGCGTTTTGCTGAGAAAAATCAGGAAATAGCGGCACAAATTCAGGCCAAGAAAAAAACGGCAGAAATACAAGCGCAGTCCCTACAAGCAAAAGCCTCTACAGAAACGAAATAGTAAAATAGCACTCATCCAAGAAGGTGAGCTGTTCAGATTAGATCAGATGTATAAGATGTGGTGATGCGAAAAACTAGTCCCTAACTTTTTAATACTGAAAAAAAAACTCCCCATCTATTTTAAGAATGGGGAGTTTTTTATTTTGCATCTCAGGGAAAATTACTGAATTTGTTCCTCATCCTGTCTTTCCTGACGCAGCTGATCACGTTGTCGCTGTGGATCATGAAGACCTAATTGACCGCGCTGGATCTCACGATCCTGCTTTTCTTGAGGATCAAGTTGTTCTTCAGTGAGTTCTTCATCATTTCGATCGATTGGATTCGACATAGTCTTTCATCCTCTAAAATACTTTCTAATTTTTATTGTATGAGTGCAGCAAAATTATTCTGTGACTTTTATGCCTGAGTTAGTTTTCTATCTTGTTGCTGCTGTAAGTTTAATCAATATTTTATGGGTTATTTTAATGATGGTTAAGTTAACCAAGAAAATTAAATTAATGAAATTAAGGGAATAGTAATTTAAACCTATAAACCTAATAGTTGAATATATCTCATTATTCTGGTTTTGAAATGAGAAAAACTAAATAAAATAAGAAAAATGGGTTATGCTTAAGACAGATTAAGTGTCATCCGTCTTTTGAATTTCCGGTATTTTCCATGATAGAACTCCGCCATTTAAGAACCCTGACTGCTCTGCGGGAGCATGGCTCCCTGGTTGCAGCCGCAAGTGATTTATGTTTAACACCATCGGCCTTGTCACATCAGCTACGTGAACTCGACCAATGGTTCGGGGTTGAAGTAGTCAATCGGCGTAGTCGCCCTGTGAGCTTTTCTAATGTTGGAGAACGGTTGCTAAACCTGGCAGATGAAATATTACCGCAAGTTCAAATTGCACAGAGTGATATCAGCCGTATTGTGCATGGCCAGACCGGGCGAATTGTTTTTTCTTCTGAATGTCATAGCTGTTTTGACTGGCTAATGCCGCTACTCAATCAATACCGGATGCAATATCCGGATGTAGATCTGGACTTTGCTTCAGGTTTTGAATCGAATCCGCATGAATTATTGCAAACTGGAGAGTTTGATCTGCTGATTACGGCTGATCCGATTGCGCTTAAAGGCATTGAATATTTTCCGATTTTTGAATATGAATCACGCTTGGTTTTATCCAATACCCATCCACTGGTACGTGCGAAAGAGATTACTGTTCAGGAACTTGCTGAAGAAACGCTAGTGACTTATCCGGTGGATAAACACCGTTTGGACATTATGTCGCGCTTGTTTATTCCCGCTAATATTCTACCAAAAGCCATTCGCACCACCGACTTGACTCAAATGCTGATTCAGTTGGTGGCAAGTGGTCGCGGGATTGGTGCATTACCTGATTGGGTGGTCAATGAATATGAGCAGAAAGGCTGGGTGACATCACGCCGTTTAGACTGTGTGGCGCCTGAAGGCTTACGTCGAACTTTATACGCCGGCTATCGCACAGAAGAAAAACAGAAAGATTATTTTGAAGGCTTCTTGAAACAGCTGGATCGGTTTTCCAAGAAAAGACAGGTCTATTACAGCTAATTTGCGAATAGTTAAATATATTTAGTCCGTTATTTTTAAAAATTCTGCATCGTCAGGATTTTTAAAAATTGATTGTTTTTCTCTCAAGGATTTCAATTTTTCTATAAGGTGATGAGGTTAATCTTGTCTACTTTAAATCAGAAAATATACAACTTCGGCCAACTTTCGAAATTAAAGAACTGGTTTGGTCGATTATAAATTTTTCTACTTATCACATTTTGCCAAGTGGAAATACATCTGTACAGAATTAAATTACATATTATTAAATATCAGTTACTTAAAAATTAAGTTCTTGGAACTTGTGAGGATGTGGTTTTGATCTTGCAAGTTGATTTTTAATAAAAAGATTAAATAAAATGAAAAAACATACGCTGATCAGTCAATTTTTTGGCAGAAAATAACTCCTGAAAATAACAATGTTGATCTATGCTACAGCATAATTTTTAAACTGATTTCCTCTCATAAAACGGAATCACTTAT
Organism: Acinetobacter lwoffii; assembly: GCF_024129595.1. Taxonomy (GTDB): domain Bacteria; phylum Pseudomonadota; class Gammaproteobacteria; order Pseudomonadales; family Moraxellaceae; genus Acinetobacter; species Acinetobacter lwoffii_O. Next base: position 6,255 of record NZ_JAMXXS010000009.1, read on the forward strand.
ACAGGACTGTATAAAATCGCCATGCACATGACAAAAATTCCTCTCAAGAAAAGCCCGCTGAGCCTCATGATTCTGTCGATTGTCTCAGGTCATCTTTATGCTGAAACTGCCGTAGAACCGGACAATGTTCAACAGCTGAATACTATTGTGATCAGCGCTGAGCAAAATGCCAATCCGCAGCAGCAATATCAGAAAGAGCTGGCTCAGGTTTCAGGAGGAACGAATTTCATTGGTGAGCAGCAATTAGAACAGCAGCGACTTGCAACCACAGCCGATGTGTTCCGTTTACAGCCAGGAATTTATGCCCAGTCTGCAGGGAATGAAGGTGCAAAAATATCGATCCGTGGCTCAGGAATCAACCGGACTTCAGGTGCACACGCATCCGGTACGCACGTCCTGATTGATGATATTCCATTTACCGGACCGGGTGGTACAGCGTATGAACTGCTAGAACCCTGGTGGATTGATCATGTCGGCGTCTATCGCGGAGCCAATGGCTTTAAACAGGGTGGACTGGCCTTAGGTGGAACAATCAACTATAAATCCAAGACTGGCGCTGATCAGGATGGCTCTGAACTCAAATATGAAATGGGCAGTCATGGTTATCAGAAATATCAGTTTAGTACCGGCCGAAAGCTGGATCAGATGGATTATTATTTGGCGCTGACGGGTACCCAGTTCGATGGGATTCAGGATCATGCTGAAGGCGATGGCAAAGGTCTGGCTTTTAATTTGGGCTATCAAATTAGTCCGGATATCGAAACCCGTTTTTATGCCCGTTACCGTGAGAGCAAGCATTTAACTCCAGGTCGTATTACGCAAGAACAGCTCAAAAATGATCCTGAAGCAGCGAATAGCTTTAATTTAGCGGTAGATGCCAAACGGATTCAGCCAGGCAGTACCTGGTTGGCCAATACTACGACCTGGAATTTACAGGATGATGCTAAACTGACCGGCAGTCTGGCTTATCATCATTATCCGCTGGATTTACGTGAAAGCAGTTATCGTACTAATGTCGATTATGAAGATATTACAGCGCGCTTCCAGTATGAAAGGCCTTATCAGTTTCTAGGTCTGGAGCATCAGGGGCGTATTGCCTTGCGTAGCACCACTCATCGCCCGGACAGTGGGGTTACTGAAACTTTAAGATTTAATACAGAAATTGGTAATCAAACGTATCCGGTAGACACAGTTACCCGCCGCTATACCTATCGTGGTTCAGACAACGTGCTGCAATTTGATCAGGAAACTACATTAAATGATCAGTTCAAATTAGATCTGGGATTGGCAGCTGTGTATACCCATCGGGAAAGTGAAGTTACTTATGCAAATATTCTTCCCGACCCAGATTCAGGTCCTGAGGTAGATCCTAAAGTCAGTCGTTATGAATGGAATTTTGCACCACGACTTGGGTTGACCTATCAGCCGAATGACTCTGTGCAATGGTTTGCCAATTTAAGCCGCAGTATTGAGCCGGCACATCCTTGGGCGATGGCATGGTCTTCACCTTATTATTATCCTAAAGACAATGGAGCTGCATCAAATCGAGTGCGTGCGCCAATCTATTTGGACACGCAAACCGCCAATAGCTTTGAACTGGGCGGACGTGGACAATCGGGCTTTGGAGACTGGGCACTGAGCTACTATTATTCTAAAGTAAAAAATGAACTGTTAACCTCTGAAATGATTAAGGATTATGGAGATACTGTTGATCCCAATACACCAAAGGAAAGAATCGGTGTAGAAGAAAATGCGACGCCAACGATTCATCAAGGGGTGGAGCTAAGTCTGGATACGCCATTACATGAATCCCGATATGGCGAACTGCGTCTGCAACAGGCTTATACGCTTAGCGATTTCCAGTATAAAAATGATCCATTGTTTGGCAAGAACCAGTTACCGGGAATACCAAAACATCTTTATCAGGCTCAACTGAGTTATGCTTTAAATAATGGCCTCTATATTGGTCTGAATACTGAATATGCATCCAAAATGGCGCATGATTATGCCAATAGCCGATTCAGTGATGATTATCAGATCTGGGGCATTGATTTGGGTTATGCACCAGAACATCAATCGTGGAAAACCTGGATCAACTTTAAAAATATCACCGATGAGAAATATGCTGCGGTCGTGATTCCTGGTCTGAATGATCAAGGTGCTGATGTAGCGCGATCTTCACCAGGTGAAGGTTTTTCTACTTATGCCGGTGTGTCATTTAAATTTTAATTTTTTAAAATCAAAAAAAGAGCGGTAAAAACCGCTCTTTTTATTTATTGATAGAAAGGATTTATCAGGTTTCTAAAATTCCGGTAACGCCTGTCACAATCATATCAATGGCAATCGTACCAATCAGAAGCGCTGCAACACGACCGACAATATCGACATACAGGTCAATGTAGTTGGAATATTTATGCTGTAAATGATCATGGAGATATTTCATCAGGATCAGCAAGCTACAGGTTAGAAACAGGGTAAAGAAAATCACCAGAATGGTTTGCATTAAACTGAGCTGTATACCGGTGATCACAGATGCCGAAATGGTGCCCGGACCGATCATAAACGGCATGGCGATGGTGCCTGCCAGATGGCTGGGCGCGCCGCGCATCACGCCAATCGTATCAGCACCTTCAAAGACATAACGATAGCCAATCACCAGAAAAATAATACCGCCAAAAATCTGGAAGGACTCAAACCGTACATGCAAGACTTCATTAAAGAAAGCTTCACCGGTTTTTGCAAAAATGATGAACACAATAAAGCTGATCAGACTGCCCTGAATCAATGCCATATTGAAGACCTTTGCATCGGAATTACGGATAATGCCGAGCATGTAAATACTCATCAAAAAAGGATTGAGCAAGGAGAAAAACAGGGCAAATGCATTCAAACTTTCTGACATCATTTAGTCCTTCCGTCGTTGAGAGATCCTAGATTTCACGATCCGGGAAAAGTGGACGTTTACCTGGGCTGATCCGGTTAATGTGCAGATACATCATATGGCGTTCATATTTATCCAGGATGTCATTGATCACCTGTTCCTTGCTATAACCGACCAGATCGTTGCCCTGAGAGCCTTCAAACAGATAACTTTCCAGACGATAGTAATAACGTTTGGTTCGTTTACCACGTGAACTGAAATTTGGCGTGTCATAGCGTACCGGCCATATTTCGTAGACAAAGTTTTCTTCTTCATCGAGCTGAATGGTCAGATCCAGATGATACAGTTCAGGTTCTTCCTCCAGCGATTTTTCCTGAATATTGACTTGAATACCTTTGTCAATTAACTCGGTTGCAACGGCCTCAATGGCTGGTTTGCAAACATTGTCCAGCATGGTCCGCGTCTGGGACAGGCTTGGATGCAGCATGACCCGGCTCAGACGCTTCTTCCAGTTCAGGATATCCACATTACCGACCACAGGTGCCGCATTCAGGCTGGTGCTTGCCTGACGAAAATCCTCCAGACGCAAGGACTTATAGAGTCCCGCCATCACAAAGAAAATGACGAAACTAAAAGGCAGACCCATAATAATTGTGGTGTTCTGTAATGCTGTTACGCCATTGGCCATGAGCATTGCCAAAGTTAGCAAACCGATGGCAATGGCCCAGAACACACTCAGCCAGCGCGGTGAATCATGCTCAATATTAGTGAATTTGGTGGTGAAATTTCCCAATACCAATGCCCCTGAATCCGCTGAGGTCACATAGAACAGCAAGCCGGTAATGGTGGCGACACCTGCAGTAAACATAAAGCCTGGATACTGCGCCAGCAGATCATAAAAACCATGTGCCGGATTTTCTAAAACTGTCGTAGCAAGTTGAGTATTACCATCAAAAATCACGCTATATAAAGCACTGTTACCGAAAATAGACAACCAGGTCAGGGTAAATAACAGAGGAATAACCAAAGTCCCGGTGACAAATTCACGAATGGTACGACCACGGGAAATACGGGCCAGAAACAGACCGACAAAAGGTGACCAGGCGATCCACCATGCCCAGAAGAACAGGGTCCAGCTATTCATCCATTCTTTCGGTTGTTCAAAAGGGAAACTGGTTAAAGAAAGTTTCGGGAACTGGCTGATATAGTCACCAAAATTCTGAATCAAGGCAGCTAATAAAAACTCGGTATTGCCTACAAACAGAATGAATAGCAGCAGCCCAATTGATACATAGATATTAATTTCAGACAGGATCCGGATGCCTTTATTGACACCGGCAGTGACTGAAATAATAGTAATAATCACAGCAACAGCGATGAGTGCAGCTTGAATCCAGATATTTTCCGGTAAATCAAACAGCACATGCAGGCCATAATTTAATTGCACAACGCCAATCCCGCAGGTGGTGGCAATACCAAAAATCGTGCCGAGTACTGCAGCCGTATCCACAGTATGGCCGATCGGACCATTAATTCTTTTTCCAAAGATCGGATAAAGTGCCGATCGGATGGTGAGCGGTAAATTGTAGCGATAACTGAAATAACCCAGGGCGACCCCAATCAGCGCGTACATACTCCAGCCGGTTAAACCGTAGTGAAATAGGGTCCACACCATGGACTGGCGCGCAGCTTCAAAGGTTTCGCCTTCGCCTACAGGCGGATTCATATAATGGGAAAGTGGTTCCGCCACCGAGAAAAACATCAGGTCAATCCCGATTCCGGCAGAAAATAGCATCGCCGACCAACTCAGCAGGCTAAATTCTGGCTTGGAATGTTTGGGGCCTAATTTAATCTCGCCATAACGGGAACAGGCGATAAAAATGATAAAAACCAGATACAGCGTTGCCGCCAGCAGGTAATACCAGCTAAAGGTACGACTGACCCAGTTTAAAATATTAATAATGACTTGATTAGCTTGTTCATTAAATAAAATGGTGATGATAGAAAACAGCAGAATAAGTGTCGCCGAAAAATAAAAAACTACTTTATTCAGACCATCTTGCATATCTTCTTTTTTCTTTTGCATAAATTCATGACCATCGTTTTGTTGCCGGATGATCTACAGTGCAGTGTGATTTAAAAGCAAAAGCCTGCGGTAAAGCTTCCTTGTTTTCGTTAATTACAAACTTTTGCAAATCCAAAACAAACTGCGCTGTACATCAAGGGTGAGCTGGCACTATAATTTTTATTAATTGAACGTTCAATTAAAAAAGCGTTTATGAATTGTTACATCATTCAGCTATTTGCTCTAGCAGAGTGATTTTTTATTGCTACATCCGTTATTCAGGTTAGTCCTATGCCCAAAGTTGGTATGCAACCGATCCGTCGTCAGCAACTGATCGATGCCACCTTAGCTGCAGTGAATGAGCTAGGTTTTGCAGAAGCTTCAATTAGTCAGATTGCTCAGAGGGCAGGTGTCTCAACCGGCATCATAAGTCATTATTTTCGAGGTAAAAATGGCTTGATTGAAGCCACAATGCGTTACTTATTGCAGCAGTTGGGTAAATCTGTTGCAGAAATGCAGTCCAAAGTCGATGGCGAACCTGAACAACGTTTACTGGCAATTGTGCGTGGCAACTTTGCTGCACCACAAACAGATAAAGCTGCGATGAAAGTATGGCTGGCGTTCTGGGCTAGCAGTTTGCACCAACCTGAATTACATCGTTTACAGCAGATTAATCATTACCGTTTACATTCCAACCTTAAATATGAATTCATGAAAAAGTTGAGTAAAGACCAGGCAGAGAAAGCTGCTCAAGGTTTGGCAGCATTGATTGACGGATTCTGGTTAAGAGGTGCTTTGGTAAATGGCGAAATTGACCCAGAACTGCCGATTGAACTGTGTAGTGAATATATCCGGCAACAACTCAAATAACCCACCTGCGAGGAAATTCCATTGACAACATTCAAACTGCAACGTCCTTATATTCATGGACAATATGTCGATGCAACATCCAATAGCACGTTTCAAACAATTAATCCTGCAACTGGCGAAATTCTGGCAGATGTGCAGGTATGTACACAAGATGATATCGATCGCGCTGTTGAATCGGCACAGCAAGGGCAAAAAGTCTGGGCAGAAATGACGGCGATTCAACGTTCCCGTATTTTGAACAAGGCTGTTGCTATTCTTCGCGAACGTAATGACGAGCTGGCTCGTTTAGAAAGTCTCGACAGTGGTAAAGCTTTCAGTGAAACATCCACCGTCGACATTGCGACAGGTGCAGATGTACTCGAATACTATGCAGGTATTTTGCCAGCATTAGAAGGCCAGCAAATCCCGCTCAGAAGCAGTTCGTTTGTTTATACCCGCCGTGAACCTTTGGGTGTAGTTGCCGGGATTGGTGCATGGAATTACCCGATTCAAATCGCCTTATGGAAATCTGCACCTGCACTGGCAGCAGGCAATGCCATGATCTTTAAAGCCAGTGAAGTAACGCCTTTAACTGCATTAAAACTGGCAGAAATTTATACTGAAGCAGGTGTACCGCATGGCGTATTCAATGTGGTGACCGGCAGTGGTGACATTGGTGGCTATCTGACTTCACATCCGGACATAGCCAAAGTTTCATTTACCGGTGGTGTCGCGACCGGCAAAAAAGTCATGGCCCAAGCTGCGAATTCCAGTCTGAAAGAAGTCACTATGGAGCTGGGCGGAAAATCTCCGCTGATTATCTGTGAAGATGCCGATCTGAATCTGGCGGCAGATATTGCCATGATGGCCAACTTCTACAGTTCCGGTCAGGTCTGTACCAATGGAACCCGGGTATTTATCCCTTTGGCCTTGAAAGCAGAATTTGAAGACAAGATTTTGCAGCGTATTCCTTATATCCGTATGGGGGATCCACTTGATCCTGAGACCAATTTTGGTCCAGTGTCCAGCTTCTCTCATATGGAAAAAGTGCTGGGCTATATTGAACAGGGCAAGATCGAAGGTGCACGCTTATTGTGTGGTGGCGGCCGTGCTGAAGATGAGCAGTTTGCCCAAGGCGCTTATGTGCTATCAACGGTATTTACCGATTGCCGTGACGACATGACGATTGTCCGTGAAGAAATTTTTGGTCCAGTCATGAGTATTCTGAGTTATGACTCAGAAGAAGAGGCGATTCGTCGTGCCAATGATACCGAATATGGTTTGGCAGCTGGTGTCGTGACACCGAATCTGGCACGTGCGCATCGTATTATTCATCAAATCGAAGCCGGCATTTGCTGGATTAATACCTGGGGCGAATCACCGGCAGAAATGCCTGTCGGTGGCTATAAACATTCAGGTGTCGGTCGCGAAAACGGTATTGTCACGCTACAGCAATATACCCAGACCAAGTCGGTGCAAGTTGAACTTAGTCCTTTCCAGTCTGTATTTAGCGCATAAGGGAGGATTGGATGAATTACGACTATATTATTATCGGTGCAGGTTCGGCAGGAAATGTGCTCGCAGCGCGTTTAACTGAAGATCCGGATGTAAAAGTCCTGTTGCTGGAAGCGGGTGGGCCGGATTACCGTCTAGACTTCAGAACACAAATGCCGGCTGCATTGGCTTATCCATTACAGGGACGACGCTATAATTGGGCCTATCTGACCGATCCTGAACCACATATGAATAACCGTCGTATGGAGTGCGGGCGCGGCAAGGGTCTGGGCGGTTCTTCATTAATTAACGGCATGTGTTACATTCGTGGTAATGCTATGGATCTGGAACAGTGGGCCAGCCTGAAGGGGCTAGAACACTGGAGCTATGCTGAATGTCTGCCGTATTATAAAAAAGCTGAAACGCGCGATATTGGCGGCAATGATTATCATGGTGATTCTGGACCGGTTTCGGTCGCAACACCTAAAAATGGCAATAGTGAACTGTTCCATGCCATGGTCGAGGCAGGTGTACAGGCCGGTTATCCACGTACTGATGACCTGAATGGCTATCAGCAGGAAGGTTTTGGGCCGATGGACCGTACCGTAACGCCGCAAGGCCGTCGTTCCAGTACAGCACGTGGTTATCTGGATATGGCCAAAGGCCGGGATAATCTCACAATTATTCCCCACGCCATGACCAACCGTATTCTGTTTAATCGTAATCAGGCGATTGGTGTGGAATATTTTGAAGGACAAAATACCTTACAGCCGATTCAGGTCTTTGTGGATCGTGAAGTTTTATTATGTGGTGGTGCGATTGCCTCACCGCAAATCCTGCAACGCTCCGGTGTAGGTCCAGCCGAACTGTTAAAAAGTCTGGATATTCCTGTGGTTCAGGATTTGCCAGGCGTTGGTGAAAATCTGCAGGACCATCTGGAAATGTACCTGCAATATAAGTGCAAAAGACCGGTTAGCTTATATCCGGCACTCAAGTGGTATAACCAGCCCATGATTGGTGCGGAGTGGCTGTTTTTAGGTAAAGGTATTGGGGCCAGTAACCAGTTTGAAGCCGGTGGTTTTATCCGCTCCTCAGACGAATTTGACTGGCCCAATATCCAGTATCATTTCCTGCCTGTGGCCATTAATTATAATGGCACCAATGCCATTCATGAACATGGTTTTCAGGCTCATGTGGGCTCTATGCGTTCGCCGTCACGTGGCCGTGTTCGTCTGAAATCCAAAGACCCGTTTGAGCATCCAAGTATTCTGTTCAACTATATGAGTACCGAGCAGGACTGGCGTGAATTCCGCGATGCCATCCGCATTACCCGGGAAATCATGCATCAGCCGGCATTAGATCCCTATCGTGGTGAAGAAATCAGTCCGGGAAAACATCTACAAACAGATGCTGAAATTGATGAATTTGTTCGTAATCATGCAGAAACCGCGTATCATCCATCGTGTAGCTGTAAAATGGGTGAGGATGACATGGCGGTTGTCGATGGTTATGGACGCGTACATGAAATGCAGGGTCTGCGCGTGATTGATGCCTCGATCATGCCTTTGATCATTACCGGCAACCTCAATGCAACTACGATTATGATCGCTGAAAAACTGGCAGACCATATTCGTGGCAAGCCTGCTCTTGCGCCTTCATCTGCACCTTTTTACAAGGCGCCTCGCGCTTAAATCATGGTTTTATTCCTGTTGTCTAGCAAAGCAGGAGTAAAGCGAATTTCAATTTTGTCCCAAAGCGGAGATAAAACCTCGACTGCTTTCGATTTTATCTCCGCTTTGCTTAATACATTTTATATTTTATGAAAATATTCAATCAAACAGTGCTGTTTGGCTGCGCTGCTGTTTCAAGTTTTTACTGTTATGCCGATGATGCGGAAGTAAAAAAAATAGAAGCAAGCGGAAACTTGAGTGTGGTCTCCAAATACGTCTCCCGCGGTTTGACCAATGCGCCTGAAAATGACGACGTTGCTGTACAGGCTGCATTGAATCTGGCTTATGGTAATTTTTATGTCGGATATTGGGGATCTACGCTTGGATACTCTTATGCAGAAGTGCAGGGGCGTCAGGGACATCGTTCAGACAAATTCGAGCATAACTTTCTGCTGGGTTATACCCATAGCAGCGAAAATTATGATTGGGATCTATGGAACGCAACCTATTATTATCCGGGCGGCAAGCATACTACCGGAAATGAGCTGGGTTTAAATATAAGTCGTGCATTGAATGATCAGACCAGTATTGGCGCCAGTGTATCGACCTATCTGTATGATGTGGCTTATGCCAATCAGGGCGATACTTTTTATACGCTTAACCTGAATCATCAGTTGAATGATCGCCTGAATGCCAGCATTACAGCAGCAGGAAGCTATTTTAACGATGAAGGCAAATATGAGGGCGGTGAACTGGGCGATACCGAAAAGCAGTTTGCCTTTCGTTATGCTTCTGCCGGACTCAGTTATGCGCTTTTACCGCAGTTGAGTATGTCAGGTGAATATATCTTTGGCGGTTATGACCGCTATGATGACAAGCAGCGTAATCTTGCAGTATTTGCACTGAGTTATGATTTTTAAAATTATGAAATCATTCAGACTAGGCGGGTGAAAATCTGCCTTATCTGCAACTTTGATTAATAGTATAAGCCATGACTTGAAGTTGATTCATGCTCCGGCAGCTCAGGAAAGACTGAGGATCTGGTTTAATCTGCCAGAATTTCAGACAAATATTATCAATTTCATAAAATAATTCTATAATAGCGCCCATTCTCGGCAGCGTTATCCAGACACTTCGTCAAATGGTATAACCTGACCATTTTCTATTTTTCATTCAAGTTCTCCTCCGTGAACCGGCTTGTATATTCAGATTCAGCATCTTATCTGTCCGTGACGGCACATAAGAATATTTAGGTATCCACATGGAAATTAAGGTCAATTATCTCGATAATCTTCGTCAGGAAGCCAAGTTCGATGACTTCACGGTAATCGCCGATCAGCCGATCCGCTATAAAGGCGATGGTTCGGCACCCGGCCCATTCGATTATTTTCTGGCATCTTCAGCTTTATGTGCGGCTTATTTTGTCAAAGTCTATTGCGCGGCACGTGATATTCCGACCGACAATATCCGCCTATCTCAAAACAATATCGTTGATCCTGAAAACCGATATAAACAGATTTTTAAAATTCAGGTGGAACTACCGGCTGATATTTCTGAAAAAGACCGCCAGGGAATTTTACGTTCGATCGACCGTTGTACCGTCAAAAAAGTAATTCAAACCGGTCCTGAATTTGTCATTGAAGAAGTAGAAAGTATCGATGCAGATGCTCAGGCCTTGTTAATGCCAAGTCTGGCTTCTGACCATACGACTTTCATTCCGGGTAAGGACCTTCCGCTGGAAGAAACGATTGCCAATATGTCTGCCATTCTGGCAGGCCTTGGCATGAAGATTGAAATCGCGTCTTGGCGTAATATCGTGCCGAATGTGTGGTCGCTACATATCCGTGATGCGCAGTCACCAATGTGCTTTACCAATGGTAAGGGTTCGACCAAAGAAAGTGCGCTGGCATCTGCCTTGGGCGAATTTATTGAGCGTCTGAATTGCAACTTTTTCTATAACGACCAGTTCTGGGGTGAGGATATTGCCAATGCCGAATTTGTGCATTATCCAGATGAAAAATGGTTCCAGCCAGGTCCAAATGGCGAACTACCTGCAGAAGTTTTAGATGAACATACCCGTGAAATTTATGATCCTGAAGATGAATTATTGGGTATCCATCTTTACGACACCAACTCTGGTAATAAAGCACGTGGCATCTGTTCATTGCCATTTGTACGTCAGTCTGATGGTGAAACCGTTTATTTCCCGTCGAATCTGATCGAAAACCTTTACTTAAGTAACGGGATGAGTGCCGGCAATACCTTGGCTGAAGCGCAAGTACAATGTCTTTCTGAAATTTTCGAACGTGGGGTAAAACGCGAAATTCTGGAAGGTGAACTGGCACTACCGGATGTGCCTGAACATGTTCTGGCAAAATATCCAAAAATTGTTGAAGGCATTAAAGGCCTAGAAGAACAGGGCTTCCCGGTTCTGGTCAAAGATGCATCTTTAGGCGGTCAGTTCCCGGTCATGTGTGTCACCTTGATAAACCCACGTACCGGCGGTGTATTTGCCTCATTTGGTGCCCATCCAAACTTTGAAGTGGCTTTGGAACGCAGTCTGACTGAGTTATTGCAAGGCCGTAGTTTTGAAGGTCTGAATGATCTGCCAAAACCAACCTTTAGCAGTAATGCCGTGACTGAACCAAATAACTTCGTCGAGCATTTCATCGACTCGAGCGGTGTAGTGTCTTGGCGTTTCTTCAGCGCGAAATCAGATTATGATTTTGTCGAGTGGGATTTCACTAATAACGGTCAAAATTCGAATGCGGACGAAGCTCAGGAATTATTCACGATTCTGGAAGACATGGGCCATGAAGTTTATATGGCGGTGTATCACCATCTAGGTGCAACAGCTTGCCGTATTCTGGTACCGGGCTATTCGGAAATCTATCTGGTAGAAGATCTGGTTTGGGACAATACCAACAAGGCTTTGTTATATCGTGAAGATATCCTGAATCTGCATCGACTGGATGATGAACAACTGCAAGCATTGGTTGAGCGTCTGGAAGAAGCAGATGAGGATGACTATACCGAAATCAAAACCTTGATCGGTATCGAGTTCGATGAAAATACTGAATGGGGCCAACTCACTATTCTGGAACTGAAACTGCTGATTTATGTGGCTTTGCAGCAATTTGAAGAAGCCAAAGATCTGGTTGAGCAGTTCCTGCAGTTCAATACCAATACCGTTGAACGTGGCCTGTTCTACCAGTGCATGAATGTCGTTCTGGAAGTCATTCTGGATGATGAAATGGAACTGGATGATTATGAGCACAACTTCCGCCGTATGTTTGGTGATGCCCGTATGGATGCCGTTCTAGGTTCAATCGAAGGCACAGTTCGTTTCTATGGTTTGACCGAAACCAATATGCAGCTTGAAGGACTGGACCGTCATTTACGCCTGATTGACAGCTATAAGAAATTGCATGCAGCGCGTGCCAAGTTTGTGGCTCAGCAATAATCCATAGATGAATGACTAAAAATTTTCGTTATTTGTTTTAAATCTTAAAGATGGCTTACTAGGTTTCGAATAGGCCATTTTTATCTCTGACCCTATATGCAATCTTTTCTATTATTTCTATTCTAGCTTATTAATTCCAGCTCCCGAGGGAACTGGGATTACCTAAAAAATTAAAGTGAAGTGTTAATACTAACTGCTTCAAGATTGGGTATGTGAATGTGAGAAATAGATGTATTTTTCTCCTTCACAGGAATTACCTTACATATTCGGGTAATTCGGACCACCACCACCTTCCGGTGTTACCCATGTGATGTTCTGGGACGGATCCTTGATGTCACAGGTCTTGCAGTGCACACAGTTGGCTGCATTGACCTGGAAGCGCTTGGAACCGTCATTATTTTCCATGATTTCATAGACACCTGCCGGGCAGTAACGCTGCGCAGGCTCATCCCATTTCGGCAGATTCACTTCAACCGGAATGGACGGGTCAGTCAGTTTCAAATGTGCTGGCTGGTTTTCTTCATGGACCGTGTTCGATACAAACACCGAAGACAGGCGGTCAAAGGTCAGCTTGCCATCCGGTTTTGGATAGTTCGGCTTGAAGCTCTCAGCCGCCTGGGTTTTTAGCGCAGCATGGTCTTGAACCAGATCATGCAAGGTAAAAGGCACTTTAAAAACGTTCTGGTCGATAAAGTTAAAGGCACCACCGATCCATTGACCGAACTTGTGCATCGCAGGACCGAAGTTACGCGAGTTATAGAGCTCTTCTTTCAGCCAGCTGTTGTTAAACTTGTCGGTATAAGCGGTCAGTTCTTTGACAAAGAAATCTTCACCCTCTACAACACGTGCAATCGCCAGATCACCGCCTTGTTGTACACCGGCCGCAATTGCTTCAAACACCGCTTCACCGCAGAGCATGCCGGACTTCATTGCAGTATGTGAGCCCTTGATCTTGGCAAAGTTCAGGAAGCCGGCATCATCACCAATCAATGAGCCGCCCGGGAAGGTGAATTTTGGTAGCGAGTTAAAACCACCTTTGGTCACGGCACGGGCACCATAGGAAATACGCTTACCACCTTCCAGATACTGCTTGATCAATGGATGGGTTTTCCAGCGCTGCATTTCCATGAAGGGATACATATGCGGGTTGGTGTAAGACAGATCTACGATCATGCCCAGAGTCACCTGGTTATTCTCAGCATGGTATAACCACCAGCCACCTGAAGAACCAGTTTCATTTAGTGGCCAGCCGGCACCGTGCATCACCAGACCCGGTTTGTGCTTGGCAGGATCGATTTCCCACAACTCTTTAATGCCGATACCGTAGTGTTGCGGATCAGCGTCCTTGTCCAGGTTGAACTTCTGGATTAAACGCTTACCTAAGTGACCGCGGCAACCTTCAGCAAATAACGTGTATTTGGCATGCAGTTCATAACCCGGGGTAAAGTTATGCGTTGGTTCGCCATCTTTACCAATACCCATATCACCGGTTTGGATGCCTTTGACTGTACCATCGGCATGATACAGAATTTCAGACGCGGCAAAGCCCGGAAAGATCGACACTTCCAGTTTTTCCGCTTTCTGGCCTAACCAGCGCACCACATTGCCCAGTGAAATGACATAGTTGCCATCGTTATGCATGGTTTTAGGCACCATCCAGTGCGGTGCTTCCTGTGATTTTTCATCTGACAGCAGGAAGAAGGTTTTATCTTCAGTCACTGGGACATTTAGCGGGGCACCCTGTTCTTTCCAGTCCGGGAACAGCTCGTTCATGGCACGCGGTTCAAGTACCGCACCAGACAGAATATGTGCACCGACTTCGGAGCCTTTTTCTACGACACAAACGGACAAATCGTTTAAGTTGTTTTCAATTGCAAGTTGACGGATTTTGATCGCAGCAGAAAGACCCGCAGGGCCTGCGCCTACGATGACGACGTCAAACTCCATCGATTCTCTTGTTATATCTTCCATAATATAAAATCCAATTTCGCTATACGATATTTATAGCATTATCTAAATCGGTTATGAAGCTTATTTTTGATCTTTTTATTTGGAATAGGAATTTATCTTTTTTAAATCTTATCTATTTCGCAGCATTAAAAAGGTTTGCTGAGAATTCTGGATAAAGGAAGAAGATGTGTAGATTGGGTATTCAATAAAAGAGCGACTTAATGTCGCTCTGATAATTAATTTTTTATATGTTATTGAGATTCATTGCAATATTATTCACCATGTGAATCAGACGCGGTCCAATTTCATTTTCCAGTTTTTCCTGATTTAACAGATAACTTGGGGCACCACAGTTAAACGTTAATATCCCATGTTTGGGGTGAACCAACGGAACTGCCACGGAATTCACATCCTTAGCCCAGTCACCTAAAGACAGACAGTAGCCATAATCCTGATAATCACGGATTGCACGTTCCAGATTACGCTTGATGGTTGGCCACTGATCTTCGTTTCTTTTCTTGATGGCATCAAATAAATATTCGCGTTCCTTCACATCCATCGCTGCCAGACAGGCCCGTCCCATGGCACTGCTATGAATCGGTAAAGTCGAACCGACAGGGCGGCGCATGGTTAGCGTCGATTCTGTATGTACCACTTCCAGATAAATCATGCTCAAACGGTCACGGGTAGCCATTGCCACAGGGGCTTGGGAATAACGGGACATTTCTTCCATAAACGGATAAGCCTGAGTCCGCGCAGAAATATTACTCAAAGCTGCATAACCCAAAGCCAATACGCCAACATCCAACAGATATTTCGTGGTATTCGGTAGTTGTTTTAAATAACCTAAAGAAACCAGGGTGCTGGTAATACGGGCCACAGTTGGCTTGGGTAAGTTGGTTAATTGTGCAATTTCCTGATTGCCAAGCAATTGATTGGTCGCTGAAAAGCAACGTAAGATTTCCAATCCACGCGCAATAGACGCAATAAATTGAGGATTATTTTCTCTATGAATATGTGAAATCGGATCTAAACGGATTTCATCAAAGTTGGGAATTTCACCAGTTTTATTTTTTGTCATGGTCAGGGCAATTAAAGTTAAATTAATGAATATGATAGCAACATAATTTCACGATACAAAATAAAACACTTCTACAAAAGATAAAATATAGGAAAAAGTGCCGAAATTATTTGTGATCGAAAAGAATCCTGTTACCCAACTTTGAAGACAATATAAAATCATCTAGTTTTTTAGGTTTAACACGTAGCCAATATATTTAAAAAGTTTCGATTTCTCCGAAAGAGTCAGTGATCGATAAATATTACAGCAAGAAAAAAGGTTTAATTATCTATTCAAAAAAACTGATAAATAGAATAATCACTCATCAAAATATTTCGTATCGTGAAATTAAATATTAAACACAAATCAACTGGAATACCAGAAAAATTTCATTTTTTAGTTAAAATATAAAATTTTTAATAATTTCACTTGCTCAAAATGATTTTATATGATTATTTATTTCGTAATACGAAACAAAAATAAGGGTAAAGGAATTTACCTAAATTATATCCATGGAGATTCATATGATTCGTGATCCGGAAATGCTCGACCAACTTCTGTCAACGATTCGCGATTTTGTAAAAAATGAACTGGTGCCTCTTGAGCATGAAGTAGAAGAGAACAATGCCATTCCTGAACATATTGTGGAACAGATGAAAGAGCTGGGCTTGTTTGGCCTGACGATTCCTGAAGAATATGGTGGTTTAGGCATTACCATGGAAGAAGAAATTCTGGTCGCGATGGAATTGGGCCATACATCGGCTGCCTTTCGCTCTTTAATTGGTACTAACAACGGCATTGGCTCAAGCGGCATCATTATCGACGGTACAGAAGAACAAAAACAGAAATATTTACCGCGTTATGCAACGGGCGAAATTATTGGTTCATTCTGTTTGACCGAACCGGATTCCGGCTCAGACGCTGCTGCTTTAAAAACCAGTGCAGTCAAAGACGGCGATTATTATATTTTAAACGGAACTAAACGCTTTATCACCAATGCACCACGTGCCACGACATTTACCGTGATGGCACGTACCAATCAAGAGATTAAAGGTGCGAGCGGTATTTCAGCATTTCTAGTCGAAGCAGGCACACTTGGTTTAAGCCTAGGTAAAATTGACAAGAAAATGGGCCAACATGGTTCCTATACCTGTGATGTAATTTTTGATAACTGTAAAGTGCATAAAGATCAGCTGATTGGCGGTGTAGAAGGGATTGGCTTCAAAACAGCAATGCGCGTTCTAGATAAGGGCCGTCTGCACATTGCCGGTTATAGCGTCGGCATGGCAGAGCGTATGCTGGAAGATGCACTTAACTATGCAGTGGAACGCAAACAGTTTGGCCAGCCCATTGCGAATTTCCAGCTAATCCAAGGTATGTTGGCAGACTCCAAAGCCGAGATTTATGCAGCCAAATGTATGGTGCTGGATGCTGCGCGTCTACGTGATGCTGGCCAAAATGTTACGACTGAAGCCTCTTGTGCCAAAATGTTTGCAACTGAAATGTGTGGTCGAGTTGCTGATCGCTGTTTGCAGATTCATGGTGGAGCGGGTTATATCAGTGAATATTCAATTGAACGTTTCTACCGTGATGTGCGTCTGTTCCGTTTATATGAAGGAACCACACAAATCCAGCAAATTATTATTGCGCGTGAAATGATTAAACAAGCAACCGCCTAATCTCATAATTTTAAAATAAGGAAATATTAAAATGACGACAAAAATTAGATTTGATTGGCAAGACCCGTTTTTAATCGAACAGCAACTGACATCAGAAGAGCGCATGATTCGCGATGCAGCGGCAGCGTACTGTCAAGACAAACTGATGCCGCGTGTACTGGAACAGTTCCGTCATGAAAAAACCGATCCGGCTATTTTCCGTGAAATGGGAGAACTGGGTTTACTCGGTCCAACCATTCCGGAACAGTACGGCGGTGCAGGTTTAAATTATGTCAGTTATGGTCTGATTGCTCGTGAAGTTGAACGTGTCGATTCAGGTTACCGTTCAATGGCCAGCGTACAAAGCTCTCTGGTGATGGTACCCATTAATGAATTTGGTTCTGAAGAGCAAAAGCAGAAGTATTTACCAAAATTGGCAACTGGTGAGTATATTGGTTGCTTCGGCTTGACTGAGCCAGATCATGGTTCAGATCCCGGCAGCATGATTACCCGTGCCAAAAAAGTCGAGGGTGGTTACCGCTTAACAGGCGCAAAAATGTGGATTACCAACAGCCCGATTGCTGATGTATTTGTAGTTTGGGCCAAAGAGGTATCTGCTGAAGGTAATGTCGGTGACATTCGCGGCTTTATTCTAGAAAAAGGCTGGGAAGGGCTTTCTGCTCCAGCAATTCACGGCAAAGTGGGTTTACGTGCCTCAATCACCGGTGAAATTGTGATGGATAACGTCTTTGTTCCAGAAGAAAATGCATTTCCGGAAGTGCGTGGTTTAAAAGGGCCTTTTACCTGCTTGAACAGTGCGCGTTACGGGATTGCATGGGGTGCCATGGGAGCTGCAGAATTCTGCTGGCATACCGCACATCAGTACACCATGGACCGTAAACAGTTTGGCCGACCACTTGCTGCGAATCAGTTAATTCAGAAAAAACTGGCAGATATGCAAACTGAAATTGCCCTTGGCTTACAGGTGGCTTTACGTTTTGGCCGCATGAAAGATGAGGGCATTGCGTCAGTTGAAGGTACGTCTTTAATTAAGCGTAATAACTGCGGCAAAGCTTTGGATATTGCCCGTTTGGCCCGTGACATGATGGGCGGTAATGGGATTTCTGATGAATTCGGTGTGGCCCGTCATCTGGTTAATCTGGAAGTGGTAAATACCTATGAAGGTACCCATGATGTACATGCCTTGATTTTAGGTCGTGCACAAACTGGAATTGCAGCCTTTTGCAACTAAATGTGACATCAACCTCTAGCCAGCATTGCTGGCTAGATTGTTTTAAGGGTTTAAGAATCGCGGCTTAATCACATCTATTCGTAGATTGCTATGTGATTTCACCGTATTCAATTTTTAAAAACCTTGAAAAGCATTTCTATACCACCTTGTTCAAGCGTGGTAATGATCAGTAAATATTCTATATTTCACCTAAATAATTAAGTGAAATATGCGTTTTAAAAAGGCACAGGAGTGCCGAAAAGTAGAAAGAGCATTATGGATACGATCAGTTCACAACAACACCCCGTGGAAGGTGGAAACGAACCCAAGCAAAAAGTCTGGATTCTGGCCTTTATCTTCTCATTTTTGGCATTACTGGTTGATGGCGCTGATATTGCATTATTAGCCTACAGTCTGACCAGTCTGAAACAAGAGTTTTCATTAAGTAATATGCAGGCCGGTGCCTTAGGAAGCTGGACACTTGCAGGCATGGCTATCGGCGGTTTTTTTGGTGGCTGGGCTTGTGACCGTTTTGGCCGGGTTCGTGTGATCGTTATTGCCATCGCATTATTTTCTTCATTAACCTTCTGGTTGGGATTCGTGGAAAGTTATGATCAGTTCAAATGGCTGCGTTTTACGTCTGCGATTGGACTAGGTGCTCTATATATTGCCTGTAACACCCTCATGGCAGAGTATGTACCCACAAAATATCGCTCTACAGTATTGGCAACGCTCATGACTGGCTGGACTTTAGGCTCGGTGGTCGCAACTGTTCTGGCTGGATGGTTATTACCTGAGTTTGGCTGGCGATACCTCTATTATATTGCCATTATTCCAATTGTACTGGCTTTCGCGATGTACTTCTTGGTGCCTGAACCGAAAGCCTGGTTAGAAGCACGTCAGGCCCGCCTGGATGCAAAAGCCAGTGGTATTGTTCAGGAAAAACAAAAAAACACTTTTAAAATGATTTTTGAAGATGCACTTAGCCGTCGCATGTTTATCCTCTGGTCCTTCAGTACCGCATTTTTACAATTTGGATATTATGGAGTCAGTAACTGGCTACCGGCCTATTTAGAGACTGATCTGGGAATCAAGTTTAAAGAAATGACCATGTATATGATCGGGACTTTCCTGATCATGATGTGTACCAAAGTCATTGCTGGTTTTATCGCTGACCGGATTGGCCGCCGTGCGGTATTTGCTTTTGGCACCATGGGTACTGCGATTTTTATCCCTGTGATTGTCTTTGGTAATACGCCAGATAACATTCTCTGGCTGATGTTATTTTTCGGTTTTCTCTATGGTATTCCATACGGTATTAATGCGACTTACATGACAGAAAGTTTCTCTACCAAAGTGCGTGGAACAGCAGTGGGTGGGGCATATAACGTCGGCCGACTGGGTGCTGTGTTTGCACCTCTTACCATTGGCTATTTTGCTCAAGGAGGCTCAATTGGTACGGGCTTACTGATTATGGGCATTGCCTATTTTCTTTGTGGCTTGATACCCGCTTTCTTTATTAAAGACCGCTTATTTGATCCGCAAAAGGCAGATTAATCTGCAATTGCAATATAGATAGAACATGCTAGGAAGCAATATGATGAATAAAATCACACAGGATATCGAGACAGTACTCAAGCAAATTCCTGATGGTGCACACATTATGACCAGTGGTTTTGGCCTGGCAGGTCAGCCGGTAGAATTAATCGAAGCATTAATTGATCTTGGTCCTCGAGACTTAACCATTATTAACAACAATGCTGCTTCTGGAGATCGTGGTCTAACCAATCTGCTGTTGTCTGGACTGGTTAAAAAAATGATCTGTTCATTTCCGCGGGCCAATAATTCAACCGTCTTTGAAGATATGTACAAGGCAGGAAAAGTTGAGCTGGAACTGGTGCCACAAGGCAATCTGGCCTGCCGTATTCAGGCAGCCGGTGCTGGCTTAGGAGCTGTTTTTACTCCAACCGGTTTTGGTACCAAAATTGCTGAAGGTAAAGAAACCCGAAATATCAATGGAAAAGATTATGTGCTGGAATATCCGATTCACGCTGATTATGCCTTTGTGTATGCCAATCAGGCAGATCAGTGGGGCAACTTGACCTACCGTAAGGCAGCACGGAATTTTGGTCCGATCATGGCCAAAGCAGCAAAAACCACCATTGCACAAGTGCATCAGATTGTGGAACTGGGAGAGCTTGATCCAGAGATCATTGTAACGCCGGGAATTTTTGTACAGCATGTGGTCAAGGTTGGAGATATTAAATAATGAATATTCAAAAACGTAGTCGTGAACAGATTGTAGCTAAAGTTGCACAAGACATCCCAACTGGCTCTTTTGTAAATTTGGGGATTGGTTTGCCGACACGTGTAGCAGGTTATTTAAAACCTGAGCAGGAAGTAATTCTGCACTCGGAAAATGGCGTTTTAGGTTTTGCTGCATTGGGCGATCCTGAACAAGCAGATGATGACCTGATTAACGCTGGCAAAGAGCTCGTAAGCATGTTGCAAGGCGGAAGCTTTATGAATTCTGCCGACTCTTTCGATATCATGCGAGGCGGGCATCTGGATATCTGTATCATGGGGGCTTTTCAAGTTGCTATTAATGGTGATTTGGCGAACTGGCATACTGGTAATGCTGATGCTGTACCTGCTGTAGGCGGTGCGATGGATCTGGCAGTAGGTGCTCGCTGTGTCTATGTCTGCATGGAACATGTGACCAAAAATGGTGAAGCAAAAATTGTTGAAGAACTGACTTATCCTCTAACAGGTAAACATTGTGTCAACCGTATTTATACCGATCTCTGTGTGATTGAATTAAAAGACAACCAGGCTCAGGTTATTGAAATAGTGGATGGCTTAAGTTTTGAAGAATTGCAACGGCAGACTGGCTGTAAATTAGTGGACAGTCGTCAACAAGCAGCCTAAAAATAAGTCCGCAATATTCTGATTGAGTAAAAGTATAGTTTTAGATCACAGCTTCGGCTGTGATTTTTAAATTTTAGAATTATTATCAAATACACGTAATATTGACCATATTTCCGCATTTTAAAGATATAAATACAAACTTTTGCTAATGATTATTTTAATAATAAGTCTAAAATGTTAACAAGCTAAGGAAGGTGATAGTCTGAATGAATAATAATTGTGATGATCAAGAAATTTTTCATATTTTTAATCTGATTGGTCGCCATACTGAACTTAAGCCTATCCTCGATGTCATTAGCCAGTGGCTTGAATCGCGCATTCCAGATGCGCTTGTCACCATTATGCTCTATCAGGATGACACCCAAACTTTAAATGTTATAAGTGGCAAACAGCACTTTTCAAAAGAGTACTGTAATGCTATTCAAGATTTGAAAATTGGGCCAAATCAAGGATCGTGTGGCGTAGCTGCTTTCTTACGTCAGTTGGTCATTAGTCCGAATTTAATGAAAGACCCAAACTGGCAGTCTTACCGTGCTTTGGTAAATGCAGAAAAATTGTCTAGCTGCTGGTCTATGCCGATTATTAATGCTTCAGATATTTTGTACGGAACGTTTGCCACTTATTATCGAACACCGAAAATACCGACTGAACATCATATTCAGCTTTTACAGCAAGCGGCAAAATTAGTTGCTCTCGCAATTGAGCTTGATCAGGAACGTCAAAAAAGACATGAGCTTAATGAAAAATACAGCTCATTTTATACCTATCATCCAGATATTATTTTTGAACTTGACCTACAGGGACATGTGCTTAATACCAATATTGCTTGCGAAGAAATTACAGGTTTTTCTAAAGCGCAAATCCATGGTCAGCACTATTGTGCCTTCATACCGCCCGAATTCCATGAACTTGCTAACGTTTCATTTTCAGAAGCGGCGCAAGGTAAATCTCAACATTATGAACTTCCAATTTATAATGTTGCAGGCGATATCTTATGGCTGGATCTGACCAATTTACCGATTATTCAAAATCAGAAAGTCACCGGTATTATTGGCATTGCCCGAGATATTACTGTATCGCGTGAAAACAAGGAGTCTCTGCGATTATTAAAACGTGGAGTAGAGGCCAGTCCGAATAGTCTTTTTATTACCGATGTTTCTGAAGAAAGACTAATGGTGTATGTGAATCCAGCTTTTCTAAAGCTCACCGGTTATACAGCAGCAGAAGTATTAGGACAAAGCTGTTTTTTCTTACAGGGTCCAGATACTGATACGGATCAGATTACATTACTCAAGCAAGCGGTCAAAGAACAAAAAGAAATTCAGGTGACTATAAAAAGTTACTGTAAAGATGGCAGCTGGTTCTGGAATCGTTTAACCATAGGTCCTATTTTTGACCAGACAGGAACCTGCACCCATTTTTTGGGGATTCAGGAAGATATTACCCAGCAACGTATTCACGAAGAATATATTCAGCATCAGCATACTCATGATCATTTAACCGGTTTACCGAACCAGCATGCATTCAAACAGATTCTGGAAGATATTTTTGAAGTACAGCACGAGAGCTCACAACCTTTAGTCTTGCTGTATATAGATCTGGATGATTTTAAAAATATCAATGACAGCTTAGGTCATCTGGTGGGTGACCAGATTCTCAAAAGTGTGGGCGAGCGGCTGCAAAAATTTGTTCAAGGCAATAATGTGCTATGCCGCTTTGCTGAAGATGAATTTATTTTACTGCTCTCAGGGACAGATGAGCACACTGAAGTCGAGGCGATCGCCGGAGAAATTCTTGATCTTCTTTCCATGCTGTTTATCGTCGATCAGTACAAAATCCATTTAAGTGCCAGTATTGGTATCGTGGCAGATGACAGTTCAATCCATCATTCTTCTGAATTGATCTATCAGTCTGTTTTGGCGATGCAGGAAGCTAAAAGACAAGGTCGTAATATGTGGCAGTGGTATGAAAAAAACAGAATGCAACCTGTCGCAGAAATAGACTATACGAATCTGCGTCTGGAACTCATGGAAGCGATCAATCAGGAAAATTTTGACCTGTTCTATCAGCCGTTGATTCATCCTGAAACTGGACTGGTAACAGGTGTAGAAGCTTTAATCCGTTGGTGCCATCCACAGCAGGGTTATATTTCCCCAGCGATTTTTATTCCACTTGCAGAAAGAACCGGGCAAATTATTAGCGTAGGTCAATGGGTATTGGAAAAGGCCTGTCTAGATATTGCGGAGTGGAACAAGACGCACAATAGCCAGATCACAGTATCGGTGAATATTTCGCCTTTGCAATTCCGTAGAGCAGGTTTTTTGCAAGTACTTGAACATGCTCTTGAACTCAGTCAATTACCACCGGAATTACTTAAAATTGAAATTACGGAAGGCGTCATCATTAATGGTGCAGATCGAACCATAGAAATTTTGAAAGCGGTGCGTGCTTTAGGTGTACAGGTTGCCATTGATGACTTTGGCACAGGTTATTCGAGTCTCAGTTATTTACGTCGCTTGCCGATCAATCAAATCAAGTTAGATCGTAGTTTTATTGAAGAGCTGACCCTCGATGGTCAGGATGCTGCAATTGTGCAATCGATTATTCACTTGGCACATCAACTGGATTTGGAAGTTGTCGCAGAAGGTGTCGAAACCTTAAGTCAGGCCAGTTTGCTCTATCAACAGGGCTGTGATCTGCTACAAGGCTTCTTCTATGCAAAACCTGCGCCTTTAACTGAATTGAAGCCTGTTTATCTCGCGATGGAAAATAGTAAAATGAATTAACTCTAGAAAGTTAAGGTATCTCAATATTTTTAACGGCTCTTCAGATAGAAAGGCAATGGCAAACAGACCTCAAAAATTTTCCTATTTTATCAGCGTATCATCTCTATAATTTATGCTTAGTATAGAAAGCGGGATAAAAAAATAAGCTTTTAACCCCAAAGGTTTTTAACAGTATCTAAGGCTCAGGCTGAATATTGGCTAAATTTCTTTCTTGGTTTAAATCATAATAGTTAATCAAAAAGATCAACACGGCAAAAATAAAACCTAAAATGACGCAGGCAGACCAGCCATAGCTTTTCCATAAATGCAGCGATAAAAATGCACCCAGACCGGCACCTGAAAAATAACAGGTCATATAGATGGCATTAATCCGCGAGCGAGCCTGCATTGAAATTCGATAGACCAGATTCTGGTTCAAGACATGCAAACAGGAAATTCCAAAATAAGCCAGAATTAAGCCCAAGATATAAATCCATAAATAATTCTGGGCAAAGAATAAAGGAATCCAGGCCAGAATCAGTCCGCATGTGGCTAGGTGCGCAATCCATTTTTCCCGATGCCTACCAATCATTTTACCGGTCCACTGAGAGGACCAGATGCCGACCACCCCCACAATACCCATGAGACCAATCTGGAAATCATTAAAATGATAAGGTGCTTCAGCCAGAATAAAAGTCATGGTAGTAAAGATAATACTCAGCATGCCAAAGCCCAAGCCGCCGATCATACTACGCCTGATCAGCATGGGTTCTGTGCGTGCAAAGGTAAATAGTGAGCGATAAATTTGCAATATATTCATCTGCAACTGGCTCTTAGCGCTTGGTAACTGGAACCACATGGCCAGACTCAGCAGAAGAATTGCACAACCACTAAACAAGTACACCGCATGCCAGGACCATAAAGTAGAAATCAGTCCGGCCACGGTACGGGCAAACAGAATACCCACCAGAACACCACTCATGAGTAGGCCAACGACTTCGGCACTTTTATCACGCTGCGACAGGCTGGCGGCAAAAGGAATCAGAATCTGGGTGGTGATCGAACAAAAAGAGGCGAGCAGGGTAAAGCCATACAACATATGCAGATTGGTACTGGCTGAAAGCCCAATAAGCGCCAATCCGGTACAGAACATCAAACTGCAGATATACAGCCGTTTTTCAAACAAATCACCCAGAGGGACAAACAAAAATAATCCGGTGGCATAGCCAATCTGAGTCAGTACTACAGTCCAGCCAGACTGAGCCACACTGATTTGCAGATCCTCTGCAATAGAATAAATCAGGGGCTGGTTAAAATAGTTACAACCTGCGCAGAGTGCGCAGGTCATTGCCATCATGAACATGAAACGGCGTGAAATTTGCCCTTGGGCTGACATCCTTGTCTCCTGAGGCTTTAAAAACTATAGTTAGCAGAGAAGTTGATACGTGAAATATCTGCTTCCTTATTGTCAAAGGTTTCACGTTTGCCATGATGATATTCTGCACCCAGATTAATCTTTGGAACAGGAGAATAGATCACGTTGGCCACATAGTCGGTTAAGCGCTTATTGGTTTCAGGATTCGCGCGTGCATAGTCGCTGGAATCATCAAAATCAACAACGCTGGCATTAATACTACTCCGTAGTTTTGGCGTAAATTTATGCGTGAAGCCAATATTTATACTATTGAACTCATTGAGCAAAAGTTCATTATTGATTGGATCGACTGAATAATCGCCACCCCAGGCAGCACCATCGGTTGTTGAACCTTGAGTCAAGAAAGCGGCAATACGCTGATCTCCGACCATATGGAAATAGTTCCCCTGGATCGAGTTTTTATCATCTAAACGGTAACGTCCACCAAGACCTACACCCCAACCGACTTTTTCAATATCACCTGTATCTGTTTGCGCTTGCTTTTGATTGACAAAGCCTTGAGCTAATAAATGAAGCGGTCCTGATTGATGAACATATTTAGTGGTTAAGGCAGGCAAAACAGAAGAACGATCGCCACCGGCCATATATTCCAGACCGACATTCCAGGTATTTTCTGGATCAAGTTTGAAAGCATAGCTCACCTGAGGCGTACGTAGGACTGATCCACCCAGGAACAAGCTGTAATCGACAGCTTCAGTGCTAATCTCTGGTGTAGACATCAATGACCAGGCCTGACCAAACGTCCAGTTATAGTATTTTAAGTGTGCATGACGGATACGTAATCCACCATCGCCTTTACCATTGTTGGTCCAGAAGTCGGCTTCTAAACGAGCAGAAACATTCGGGTTTCCTCCCAGATCTTTGGCAAGGAAACCTATGCGGCTGGCAGCCGCAGTAAAATCGGAACGTACAGAATCCGGTTCAGTAAAAGGCACTTTATTGATCTGGTTAATAGTTCGGCCACGGGCTTCAGTCGTACTTTTGAAATCGACTGCACCATCAAAGCGGATCAAACCATAAACATCGACATTGTCAACCATTGAACTCAGGGTTTTAGAGTCTTGGGCTTTGGCTTCTTCCTGCTGGGTCTTTAGCGCGAGTTGCGCTGCTTTTTGTTGTTCCAGTTCAGCCTGGATTTGCTTTAACTGTGATTCTAAAAACTGCATCCGGTCTTCAGATGCTTCTGCTGAAAATGCCTGTGCAGAAGCAATACTGCATAATGTTGCTAAAACTAATTTTTTCATTTCTTAATCCCTGAAGAAACTTTTAATTCTGAATGAAAGGAAACCTTTCTATACGTATGGTCAATATTTGGAGAAAGAGGAAGGCAGCGATTTGACCTGCCTTCCGAAGTGGGGTTTATTCTGCTTTTTGCGGATCGTATAAACGGTCTTTAATAAACAGGGCAGGAATCAAACCGCATAGGAAGTATGCTGCACCCATTACCAACAGACCTGTACCAATCGAACCATGCATCGCAAGATAACCAATCGTAATTGGAGCGAAGATTGCACCGATACGACCAATATTGAATGCACCACCCACCGCTGTACCACGAACACCAGTCGGGAAACTTTCGGTTAGATAGGTTGCATTGATGGCATATGGAATACCGTACAGGAAGCCGAAGATTAGCATCAGTACGCCAATGTTATCGGCATTATGCATATACACCACGACAGGGATAAACAGAGCCGTTCCCATGGTGCCGAAAGCAAATACAATACGGCGGCCAATTTTATCAGCAACATAACCTGCAATAATTTTGGCAAAAATCATGGTGACAAACGTACCCACCATATACAGGGCCATTTCTTTAAACTTGATGCCTAATTCAGCTTCAAGATAACTTGGCAGCCAGTTACTTACACCGAAATAACCGAATAGCAAGAAACCAGAGCTGAATGACCATAAGATAAACATTCTGCCATGGGTTTTGTCTTTAAGAATGGTGATATATGGATTGCCTTTTTTCGCATCGTTATCCACGATCTGACCAGTTCTTTTCATTTCACGGACACGTTTCCATGATTCTGGCTCTGGCACCATAAAGTGCATCAGGATACCCAAAGCTAATGGAGCAATTGTGATCCAGTACAGCATACGCCAGCCGAACTCAGGAATAATCCAGCCTGAAATCATGGTAATCACCAATGAACCTAAAGTGAAACCAGTCATCAATGTTGCCAGTACAGTAGTACGGTATTTGGTCGGTACGTATTCTGACATCAGGGTATTACAGGCAATATATAAACAGCCTAAACCCAAGCAAGAAAGAGTACGTAAAATTGCAAATTCAGTATAAGACTGAGCAAAAC
The DNA here is from genome assembly GCF_024129595.1 of Acinetobacter lwoffii. Taxonomy (GTDB): domain Bacteria; phylum Pseudomonadota; class Gammaproteobacteria; order Pseudomonadales; family Moraxellaceae; genus Acinetobacter; species Acinetobacter lwoffii_O. The sequence goes on from NZ_JAMXXS010000009.1 coordinate 34,022, forward strand.
CTGAGTAGGCTGACAAGATCGAGAAGGCGATGGTGGCCAGTACAATGACGCGGACACGTCCAAATTTGTCGCATGCCCATCCACCAATAAAACCTCCGATTCCCATACCCAAAAGAGAATAACTTCCTAAAGCACCCGCCTGTACAGAAGTTAGTCCCCATTCAGCTTTCAGACTGGTCAGGCTGAAAGCCAGAATCCCGATATCTGCACCGTCACAGAGCAAAATCAGAAAAGCAAAGACAAAAGCCGTCATCCATAGACGTTTTGGCGCCTGTTTGATGGTATCCGTGGAGGAGACATCGGTTTTATTGTCTCCTGTTACGATGGTATCGCTTGTCATTCTTATATCCTCTATATATTAAAAGTAGCATTTCCTCTGCTACCGCTAAATCCATTTTTCTTCCTCACGGAAACATAGTTTTCCTGATTTAACAGACTTGCTCCTGAACGCTACAGCCGCTGTATTTATTATCAGGCTACATTCGATTTTTCACTTTATTACGCTAAATCAAAATCATCTCATTGCTGGAAAATTTGATTTCGTAAATTAATTTTAAGTTCTGCCTTATGGTGATTATTCATTTAAATGGATAATCAGATTGCATTTAAAATATTTAATTCCGTATTGCGAAATCAATTAATCACAAAATAACCATCTAAACAAGAGTTTTTACTCTATTTTTAGTAAAAAATAACTTTTTTGAATTCTGGAGTTAAAAATCCTTGATTTATAGCTTGAGAAACCTTAGTTTTATATAAAATAAAATTTCGCTATACAAAATAAATGGAGATTTTAATGGAACAGGTCGTTCAAGTAGAACAAGTTTCAGCACATGTAGCGATGGTTAAAATTCATCGACCAGAAGCGAAAAATGCCCTGAATACAGAAGTTCGCCAGAAACTTGCGGCGGCATTTTTGCAACTGAATGACGATGAAAATGTACGTGCCATTATTCTTACCGGTGGTGAAACAGATTTCGCAGCAGGTGCCGATCTTAAAGAACTGGCCAATGCAGAAACCATTCAAATGATGCAGCGCCGGACTGAACGTTACTGGCAGGCGATTGCACAGTGTTCAAAACCGGTGATTGCAGCTGTAAACGGTTATGCACTTGGTGGTGGCTGTGAACTGGCGATGCATGCAGATATTATTATTGCCGGGAAAAGCGCCCAGTTTGGTCAGCCTGAAGTCAAAGTGGGTGTTATGCCGGGTGCCGGTGGTACCCAGCGTTTATTCCGTGCAGTGGGCAAATTTCATGCCATGCGCATGATCATGACCGGTTGTCTGGTGCCTGCACCGGAAGCCTATCAAATTGGTCTGGTGTCCCAGGTGACTGAAGACAGTGAAACCCTTGCTACAGCTATCAAGATGGCGGAAGGCCTAGCGAAAATGCCGCCAATTGCGCTTGAACAAATCAAGGAAGTGGCTTTATTGGCTGAAGATGTGCCGCTTAATGCCGGACTTACCCTGGAACGTAAGTCTTTCCAGATGCTGTTCTCATCCGAAGATCAAAAAGAAGGCATGCAGGCCTTTATTGAAAAACGTAAACCGAATTATCAGGGACGATAAGCATGAGTATTCAGATTCAGAAAATCGGCATTATTGGTGTAGGCACGATGGGTGCAGGTATTGCCCAGATCGCGATTCAGTCTGGTCATGATGTGGTGCTGTTTGATGCCAAAGAAGGGGCAGCCGAACAGGCACAGGATAAACTGGCCAAAACATTAAATACCTTGGCAGATAAAGGTAAATTCAGCCATGAAAAAGCCGCTGAAGATATTGCTCATCTGTCGACTGCGCAGCAGCTAGAAGACCTGAAAGATTGTGACTTGATTGTTGAAGCGATTATTGAAAATCTGGAAATCAAGCAAAAACTGATGCAGCAACTGGAAGGAATTATAAAACCAGAAGCGATTCTGGCATCCAATACATCTTCATTGTCGATCAGTGCAATCGCTGCCAACTGTAAGCAGCCAGAACGTGTTGCCGGTTATCACTTCTTTAATCCGGTCCCACTCATGAAAGTGGTCGAAGTGATTGAAGGCTTTAATACCCGTGCTGACATTATTGAAGCATTAACCCAGCTCTCTATAAAAATGGGTCATCGTCCGGTCAAAGCTAAAGATACGCCAGGGTTTATCATTAACCATGCCGGCCGTGCCTTTGGTAGCGAAGCCTACGCAATTCTGAATGAAAATGTTACACCATTTTATGATATTGACAGGATCTACCGTGACGGAATCGGTTTCAAAATGGGGCCGTTTGAATTAGGTGATCTGACCGGTATGGATGTCTCGCACCCGGTGAGTGAGTCGATTTATCACCAGTATTATGAAGAAGCACGTTACCGTCCAAGCGTGATTACCCGTCAGCGTTTTATTGCCAAGCAGTTAGGTCGTAAAACCGGTAAAGGTTTTTATGATTACACATCGGGTAGCAAAGAAGGTGATGTTACTCCAGCATTGGTTGAAAAGTTAAGTCAATATCCATCAGTCTGGCTAGGCACCGAATATGACGAAGACCGTCAGGCACTTGAGCAATATCTGCAACAGTTCAACATTCAGATTGAGCAAACTGAGATACCTTCAGTAGAGGCTTTAATCCTGATTGCCACTTATGGTGAAGATGCAACATCAGCCGCTGTCCGTTATCAGGTGGCACCTCAGCAAGTGGTGTGCATCGATCTGCTATATGGTCTGCATAAACACCGTACCTTGATGCCAACTTTTGTGACCCAACCTGAGCTGGTAAAAGCAGCCCAATCAATTTTCAATCTGGATGGTGTGACCGCCAGCGTAATTCAGGAAAGCGTCGGCTTTGTGGCTCAACGTGCTTTGGCGATGATTGTGAATCTCGGCTGTGATATTGCCCAGCAAGGCGTTGCAACGGTGGAAGATATCAATATCGCGGTGAAATTAGGCCTTGGCTATCCATATGGTCCAATTGAATGGGGGGATGTGCTGGGTGCTGAAAAAATCCTGAAAATTCTGGATAGCATGACTGCGATTACCCGTGACCAGCGTTACCGTCCAAGTCCTTGGTTGCGTCGCCGCGTTCAGCTTGGTCTGCCTCTTGTTCATACAACACATTAATTAAAAAGTTAAAGGAATAACACTCATGTTAAATGCATATATTTATGATGGTTTACGTTCACCAATCGGTCGCCATGCCGGAAGTCTGGCAAGCGTACGTCCAGATGATCTGGCAGCTACAGTCATTAAAAACCTGCTGGAAAAAACCGGTATCCCGGCAGAAGACGTAGAAGATGTAATCTTTGGTAGTACCAACCAGGCCGGTGAAGACAGCCGTAATGTGGCACGTTTTGCAGCATTGTTAGCGGGTATGCCGGTAACAGTTCCGGGGCAGACGGTAAACCGCTTATGTGCATCAGGTCTCGGTGCTGTGATTGATTCGGCACGTGCCATCACTGCAGGCGAAGGCGAGTTGTACATTGCTGGTGGCGTAGAAAGTATGACCCGCGCGCCTTTTGTGATGGGCAAAGCAGAAAGTGCTTATTCACGTGATGCCAAAATTTATGACACCACGATTGGTACCCGTTTCCCGAACCGTAAATTTACGGATCAGTTTGGCGCGCACAGTATGCCTGAAACAGGTGATAACGTGGCTGAAGAATTCGGTATTAGCCGTGAACAGGCTGATACCTTTGCCGCTGCATCACAGGCAAAATATCAGGTAGCGAAAGAATCAGGTTTCTTTGAAGGTGAAATTACCCCGATTGAAGTTTCTCAAGGACGCAAATTGCCGCCTAAACAAATTACTCAGGATGAGCATCCACGTGCATCTTCAACATTTGAAGCTTTATCCAAGTTAAAACCGCTATTTGAAGGTGGTGTAGTAACAGCGGGTAATGCATCAGGAATCAATGACGGTGCTGCAGCACTGATTATCGGCAGTGAAAAAGTTCAGGAACAGTATGGCTTAAAACCTTTGGCTCGTATCCTGTCTTCTGCAGCCGCTGGCATTGAGCCACGCATCATGGGTGCAGGCCCAATTGAAGCGATTAAAAAGGCAGTACAACGTGCTGGTTTGACGCTAGACGATATGGATATCATCGAGATTAATGAAGCCTTTGCCAGTCAGGTATTATCTTGCCTGAAAGGTCTGGATGTCGCTTTGGATGATCCGCGTGTCAATCCAAATGGTGGTGCGATTGCCATTGGTCATCCACTGGGCTGTTCGGGTGCGCGTTTGGCTTTAACCGTTGCACGTCAGTTACAGCGTACCGGTAAAAAATATGCCGTGATTAGTCTGTGTATCGGTCTGGGTCAAGGCTTGGCGATGGTGATTGAAAACCCTGAAGCTGCATAACAGTTTAGTCATAGTCTTAATGCCATGTATCTATGATATGCATGGCATTATTGGGATTCTTCTTTCAAAATAAAAATCCCTGCACATGCAGGGATTGATTACATCACTGTAATGATTTACTTACGGGCAGTGACTAATAAAGTCGCTGAACCAAAAGCATAAACTTTACCTTCTTTATCGATAATTCGGCCTTCTGAGGTCAGTACATTACGCCCGATCCGGATGACTTCACCAATAGCTGTATAGGTTTCGCCGCTTTTCATCGCTTTCAGCATTTTTACATTCAGGTCAATGGTCGAGAAACTGACACCTGCATCTACTGTCGTATGCACGGCAGCGCCAGTGGCACTATCTAGAACCGTTGCACAAAAGCCGCCATGAATACCACCCTGTAAATTATAATGGCGCTGATCAGGACGCACCTCATATTCCACATAGTTTTCGCGCACCAAGATCAGACGCATGGGAATAATTTCACTCATGGCTGAACTGGAAATTTCCCCATTCTTAATTGCGGTTAGATATTCGAGTCCGTTTAATTGTGATGTGGGCATATCAACTCCTTGTAATGATTTATTTCGCTTTATGAAATAATATTCTGTTTTTCTAAAATTATGATATAACAGATAGTGATCGAAATGCTATATTTTTCCAGGATGGAACGATGACAATAAAAAATCTCGTCACAGATGCTGAATGGCAGGCACGTTGTGAACTCGCAGCGCTTTATCGCATTATTGCGCATTACCGGATGACTGATTTAATTGATACCCATATCAGTTTAAGAGTCCCTGATCAGCCTGACTGTTTTCTGATTAATCAGTATGGTGTCGCTTTTGAAAAAATGTGTGCCTCAACGCTGGTCAAGATTAATCATGAAGGGCAGGTCGTAGAAAGCTATGAACAGGATAAGCCGGTGAATATGGCAGGCTTTGTCATCCATGCCGCGATTCATGAAGCACATGCTCATCTGAACTGCGTCATTCATACACATACCGCAGATGGGATAGCCGTTTCTGCCCAGAAACATGGACTTTTGCCAATTTCCCAGCATGCGCTGAAATTTTATCAGCAGGTGGCCTATCACGAATATGAAGGCGTGGCACTCTCAACAGATGAGCAGGAGCGCCTGATTCAGGACCTAGGCGGCCATCGCGCCATGATTTTACGCAATCACGGACTTTTAACGGCTGGCGAAACGATCGCTCGGGCCTTTCATGAAATCTATTTTCTGGAGCGTGCCTGTCAGGCACAGGTGAAGGCCTTAAGTGGCGGTGCTGAATTGCATTATCCAGCAGAAGAAGTCCGAATTAAAACTGCTAAACAGTTCGCCAGTCCGTTGGTAGAACCGATTTTACAGCGTGCCTGGCAGGCTGCGTTATCCCTGATTGAGCATCAATATACGGAGTATGCATCATGATTGTGATATCCAGTACTGTGCCGAACATTGAAGCCATTCTGGTCAAGTCTTTTCAGAAATATGCCCCTGAGAGCAGTTTTTGTACAGTGGACAGCCCGGAAGCAGAGCAGGCGACCACGGCCGCATGCTGGTTTCCAGATCTGGAGAAATTGCAGCAGCTCCCAAAACTTGGCCTGATTCATTCGATTGCGGCAGGAGTCGAGCATTTAAACTTGAATGAGATAAGACCTGATCAAGCCGTGTGCCGGGTACTCGATCCGCATCATCAAAAAGGCATGTTTGATTACCTGCTTTGGGGTGTGCTGTATTTTCAGCGTTATTTTGACCGCATGATTCAGCAACAAAAGCAGCAGCTATGGAAGCAGTATCGTCAGAGTTATAGCCAGCATATCCAGATCGGGATTATGGGTCTTGGGCATATGGGGTCTTATGTAGCGGAACGTCTTGCCGACATGGGCTATCAGGTCTCGGGCTGGGCCAATTCCCCGAAAGAGATTGATCAGGTTAAAAGCTATGTCGGTTCAGAACAGTTGTCCGATTTCCTGGCTCAAAGCCAGATCCTGATTAACCTGTTGCCACTTACAGAAAAAAATACCGGCATTCTATCTGCTGAATTATTCCAGCAACTCCCTGAACAGGCAGCTCTCATTCAGGTCGGGCGAGGCCAGCATTTAATCGAACAGGATTTATTGGCAGCGCTGGATTCAGGCCATCTGCGTGGTGCAATTGTCGATGTGTTTGAACAGGAGCCATTAGCTGCTGAACATCCATTCTGGCAGCATGAAAAGATCGTTGTTACACCACATGTCGCCTCACATGCGCCCATGTCTGTGGTGGTGGAACAGATTCTGGAAAATGACCGACGCTTAAATCTCGGGCTGGATTTGTGCCATCAGGTAGATGTCAATAAGGGCTATTAATTGTAGGGATACAGGCAAAAAAATAAGGAAATTGATGATGTGGGAAACGATTCAAACTCAGGTTCAGCAAGGCGTCGCGACCTTAAGCTTTAACCGCCCGGATTCACTCAACAGTTTTAACCGGCAAATGCATGAGGAAGTGCAGCAGGTGCTGAAGAACTGGAATACAGATCCGGATATACGGGTGATTGTGATTCGCGGTAATGGCCGGGCGTTTTCAGCAGGACAGGATTTAAAAGAACGTGCTGGAAAGCTCGGCAATGTGCCTTTGCCACCGCAAGGCTCACTGGCCAAATACTATAATCCCTTGATTAACCTGATCCGCCAGAGTCCCAAACCGGTGATCGCGGCAGTGAATGGTGTGGCTGCCGGTGCAGGTGCCAATATCGCGCTGGCCTGTGATCTGGTCATTGCCAAGGAAAGTGCCCGATTTATTCAGGCTTTTTCTAAAATCGGCTTGATTCCTGATGCAGGTGGCACCTGGATGTTGCCACGTTTAATCGGTTATGCACGTGCCATGGCACTCACTTTTCTGGGCGAACCGGTGCATGCCAAAGAGGCCGCTGAAATGGGGATGATCTGGAAAATGCTTCCAGATACAGAATTTGATGTTTATATCGACGACATTGCACAGCGATTAGCTCAACAGCCGACATATGCACTGGCTTTGACCAAACAGGCCTTGCAACGCAGTGCTGAAAATAATATGGACCAGCAACTGGAGCTGGAACAAAACCTGCAATTTCTGGCTCTGAGCAGTCAAGACTATAAAGAAGGTGTCCAGGCTTTTGTCGAAAAACGCCCTGCACAATTTACCGGATGCTAAGGAGAGCATTTATGAAAATTCAGACCCGTATTACCGAGCTTTTAGGCATTCGTTATCCAATTATTCAGGGCGGCATGATGTGGGTCGGTACCGCAGAAATGGCCAGTGCTGTATCTAATGCTGGTGGCTTGGGAACATTAACGGCATTGACTCAACCGACACCTGAAGCCTTGGTCGAGGAAATTGCACGCTGCCGAGAAATGACCGATCAGCCTTTTGCAGTCAATCTGACTTTATTGCCCGCTGTGAATCCACCGCCATATGCAGAATACCGACAGGCGATCATTGAAAGCGGTATCAAGATCGTAGAAACAGCAGGCAATAAGCCTCATGAACATATTGAGGCGTTTAAGCAACATGGCATTATTGTCATTCATAAATGTACTTCCGTTCGTCATGCGCTCTCAGCACAAAGAATAGGCGCGGATGTTATTTCGATTGATGGTTTTGAATGTGCGGGCCATCCGGGTGAAGACGATATTCCTGGCCTGATTTTAATTCCTGCCGCTGCTGATCAGCTCACTGTGCCGATTGTGGCCAGTGGTGGTTTTGCTGATGGCCGTGGTCTGGTCGCAGCTTTGGCTTTAGGTGCTGAAGGCATTAATATGGGTACACGCTTTTGTGCCACTCAGGAAGCGCCGATCCATTCAAACATCAAACAGTTCTATGTCGATAATGATGAAAGGGCGACACATCTGCTGTATCGACAGTTCAGGAATACTGCCCGTGTTGCCAAAAATGCGGTATCTGATCTTGTGGTGAAAATGAGTGAAGATCCAAACCTGCAATTTGAACAGATTCGTCCCTATGTCAGTGGCTTAAAAGGTAAGTTGGCATTGGAAAAGGGCGATGTCGATGCAGGCGTACTGACTGCGGGTCAAGTTATGGGGCTAATTCATGACATTCCGACCTGTCAGGTGCTGATCGATAATATCATGCAGGATGCCGAACAGATTGTTCAACAACGTTTGGCTCAATTTTTCCCGCGCTAGATCATCTAAGCTTGATCACGCAATAAAAAAGCCATTCATGCATGAATGGCTTTTTTATACCAAAGTTTTAATTTTTTAAATGTGATTTTTTATCTAATGACTGGATTTTATCCATGCACTTATATTATATTCGATTTAAAACATAATTTCGTATTATGAAATTTTAAGTCATAAGTATACAAATTAAAGACTCATACAAGGGAATTACGATGAGAAATTATATTGCGCCATTAAAAGACATGAAATTTGTGCTGAAAGACCTGCTCAATGTTGAAGAGAAGTATCAGGGTTATGCAAAGTTCGCAGACAAAGTTTCTATGGATATTATGGAACAATATCTCGAAGTCGCTGCCGATTTTTGCCAAAACGAACTACTACCGATTAACGCGACAGGCGACCAGCAGGGTTGCCGTTTGCAGGATGGCGTGGTCACCACACCAGATGGTTTTAAAGCTGCTTATGAAAAATATGTAGAACTCGGCTTTACCTCTTTAACCGGTGATGAACAATATGGCGGTCAGGGCTTCCCGACCTTATACCGGATTGCCATTTCTGAAATTATTACTGCAACCAACTGGTCGTGGGGAATGTACCCAGGCCTGTCACATGGTGCCATGCGTACTTTAGAGCACCACGGTAGCGATGAACAAAAACAGAAATTCCTGGTACCTTTAATTGCAGGTCGCTGGACTGGAACCATGTGTTTGACTGAATCTCATGCCGGCTCTGATCTTGGCCTGATTCGTACCAAAGCTATGCCAAATGAAGACGGTAGCTATAGCATCAGCGGTGAGAAAATCTTTATCTCAGCCGGTGAACATGATCTGGCTGAAAATATCGTGCATATCGTATTGGCACGTTTGCCAGATGCACCTGCGGGAACCAAAGGTATTTCGCTATTTATTGTGCCTAAATTTAATTTAGATGAAGCGGGCAACGTCGCTTCGCGTAATAGTGTGGTCTGTAGCGCCATTGAACACAAGATGGGCATTCACGGCAATGCGACTTGTGTGCTGAATTTTGATAATGCCAAAGGATTTCTGATTGGGCCTGAAAACCGTGGCCTGAACTGCATGTTTACTTTTATGAACTCGGCGCGTATCGGTACAGCGATTCAGGGTTTGGCAGCAGCAGAATCTTCTTATCAGGGTGCATTGGCTTATGCAAAAGACCGTTTGGCTATGCGTTCACTTGAAGGTGCGAAAGCGCCAGGCCAGCCTGCAGATCCAATTATCGTGCATCCGGCAGTACGTAACATGCTGCTGACTCAAAAGGTGTTTGCAGAAGGTTCACGTGCACTTGCATATTATCTGGCGACCTATGCCGATATCGCTGAAGCTACTGACAGTCCGGAAGAAAAGAAAGCAGCTGAAGACCGTCTGGCATTATTAACCCCAATTGCCAAAGCGTTAATGACCGAAACCGGCATAGAAGCGGCTAAACATGGTATGCAGGTTTTCGGTGGTCACGGTTATATTGCTGAGCATGGCATGGAACAGATTGCCCGTGATGCACGTATTGCCAGCCTCTATGAAGGAACCACTGAAATTCAGTCCATTGACTTGCTGGCGCGTAAAGTGCTGGGTTCAAAACTGGGTCTGCTGACCGCATTAACCGATGAAATCCAAGCTTATGTGAAAGAGCACCAGCAACATGCCCAGTTTAGCCAGCAAGTTGCACAAGTCAGCCAGTTGACTGAACAATGGCTGGAATTAACCAAAACCATTCAGGAACAGGCTCAACAGTCTGCCAATCAAATTGGGGCAGCATCAGTTGACTACCTATATTTCTCTGGTTATGTCGTGTCCGCTTATTTGTGGCTGAAAATGGCAATTACTGCGCAGCAGAAAATTGAAGAAGGCAATACTGATCCGTTCTATGCAGCCAAGATCAAAACGGCACAATTCTTCTTCGCACGTATTTTGCCAAGAACTTCAACCCACTTTGCCAATATTCAGGCAGGTGGTGAAAGCCTGTTTTTACTTGAACCTGAAGAGTTCAAATTCGATTAAACCTTTTTACCCACGATACTCGTGTCGTGGGTCTTTTTTTAATAATTTTTGCATCCTCACCCCATTCAAATATTGAGAGTTATTCTTCGGTATTGAATAAACCATAAAATAACAAGATCAGGAGTCTATATGGATTTAGACATGATTACTCAACAGTGTCCTTATGCTGATCTGCAGCTTACTTTTCATGAAGTCGGACAGCGTTCTGCATTTCCCACCATTATTCTGATTCATGGCACCGGTGGAAATACCGACAAGCATTTCAGCTATATTTTTCCGATGCTGGGTATTCATCAACGGGTTTTATCCATTGATTTACATACCCCAGATAAAGCCGATCTGGCGGTGACCGATTTTAGCCAGCAGGTTGAAGCACTAATTCAGCATGCAGTTGCAGAAGATGAAACCATTACAGTGGTAGGCTATTCACTCGGTGCCGTGATTGCTGCACAAGTGGCAGCCAGTTTAAAACAGCGCGTAGCGCGTTTGATCCTGTTAGCCGGTTGGGCCAAAACCAGCTCGGTGCAACAACTGCGTACTGTCATCTGGCAGCAATTATTTACTGAACAATCTGCGGCCTTGCCTCATTTTGTCAATTATTGCCTGTATAGCGATGATTATCTGTCTGCACGAAGCGAACAGCAGGTGTTGGATCTGGCACGCTTTGTTAAACCATCCCAAGATGCGGCCAAACAGCGTGAACTAAATTATCACATTGATATCACCTCAATCTTGTCTGAGATTGATGCAGAAACTCTAGTTGTTGCCTGTCGTGAAGACCGCATGGTGCCTGTAGCGCAAGCTAAACTGCTGTTTGCTTCAATTTCGAACAGTCGCTATATCGAAATTTCTTCAGGACATGCGATCCATATCGAAGCGCCTGCAGAAGTGGTGCAACTGATCAATCAGTTTAGCCAGCACCCAGAACAGTATCCGGCGAATCAAAAAATCCAGCCTTCTATGCCTTAAAAGGGAGAAAAATAATGCAAGCTCAAACACAGCGTAGCAAGATTTTAATTGTAGGCAGCGGTTTTGGTGGATTAGGCATGGCGATCCGACTTAAACAGCAGGGCATTCACGATTTTAAAATCATTGAACGGGCAGCAGAAGTGGGCGGAACATGGCGTGATAATACCTATCCCGGTGTCGCCTGCGATGTACCATCTCATTTATATTCTTTTTCTTTTATTAAAAATCCCAACTGGTCACGTGTCTTTCCACAAGGGGCAGAAATTCAGCGTTATTTAATTCAATGTTGCGATCGAGAAGATATCCGGCCACATATCGATTTTCATACCCAACTGGAAAAAGCCAGTTGGAATGCCGAAGAACGTATTTGGGAAATTCAGACCTCTAAATATCTTTATGAAGCGGAATTTCTAATTACAGCAACCGGGCATCTGGCAGATGAACATCTACCACAAATTCCAGGTTTGGAAGAATTCCAAGGCCAGGTGATGCATTCTGCACGCTGGAACCACGAAGTAAATTTGGATAATCAGCGTGTCGTTGTAGTTGGTTCAGGCGCTTCCGCCATCCAGCTTGTGCCGGAAATTGCCAAAACAGCCAAAAGCCTGACCGTCTTGCAACGTAGTGCGCCATATATTTTGCCCCGACCAGACCGAGCTTATTCTGAGTCAGAAAAACAGCTTTTCCGCAAAGATCCGGACAGTATGTCGGCCCTCAGACATTCCTTGTTCTGGGGCAATGAATACAATTTTGCCCAGCGCCGTAATCTGAAAAGCCAGATTGAGCGGGTCAAGAAAAACTGCCTGCAATTCTTAAAACATCAGATTTCAGATCCTGAATTACAGCGCAAACTTACGCCGAATTATGAACCTGGTTGTAAGCGCTTATTGCTTTCTAATGATTATTATCCGACTTTTCTAAAACCAAATGTCACACTTGAAGACTCAGCATTGGCAGAAGTTATGAAAGACGGTGTATTAAGCCAGGCTGGAAATAAATTTTCTGCAGATATCATCGTATTTGCGACAGGATTTGAAGCGGCACGTCCACCCTATGCCGCAAAGGTGGTGGGTAAACAGGGTTTAAGCCTGGAGCAGCAATGGTCCAGCGGTATGCAGGGTTATCAGTCAACGACCGTACACAACTTTCCAAACCTGTTCATCCTGAATGGGCCAAATACAGGCAGTGGACATAATTCAGCACTTTATTTTCTGGAAACCCAGTTTGATCTGGTGCTGGATGCCTTGCAGTTTTTTGAGCAGGAACAGATTCAGGTCTTTGAAGCAGATCAAGAAGCTGAAAATAGCTATATGCAGGAGCTACAGCAGCTTTCGCAAGGTAGTGTCTGGTTATCGGAAAGCTGTAAAAGCTGGTATCTGGACCCGGTCAGTCGCAAGCTGACTTTGGTCTGGCCGGATTATGCTCATTCATTTAGGGATAAAAATCAGCATTTTATTCGTAGCGGTTATCACTATCAGTATGTTGAATCGAGACAGCAGAAAGTGGTTTAAAAATATGTAATTAAAATCAAAATCTTATGGTTTAAATAATACAAATAAATGTAAATCCAGGACAGGAGTATAGTCATGAGCAGTCAGCCATGGATGGAAGAATATAAAAAGTGGAATATCAATCCGGAGTTTACCCGGCCAGATCCTGAGAAAACCCTGAGCACGACAATTGCTGAGAATTTGGTGAAATTTCAGGATAAAACCGCATTTATCTATCTAGATCGCAAATTCAGCTATCACGATATCGATGTGTATAGCCAGAAACTGGCAAGCTATTTACAGAGCCTTGGGCTGACTGCTGGCAGCCGTATTGCGGTGATGCTGCCTAATATTATTCAATATCCAATTGCTACTTTTGCCATTATTCGTGCGGGTTATGTGCTGGTCAATGTCAATCCCATGTACACCCAGCGCGAGCTCTATCATCAACTACAGGATTCAGGTGCAGAAGCCTTGATTATCCTGGGACAGACTTTAGAGCAATTAACAGCACTAGATGAATGTCCTGAACTCAAATATGTCATTTCGACGCATCCGCTGGATTTTATTCAAGAGCAGCCAAGTGCTATTTATAGTCAGGCAGCACAATATCCAGATAAACAGTTTTTTGACTTTAAACAGGCAATAAATCAGGTAGAGATTATTGAGTTTGAACCGCCTGTACAGCATCAGGAAGATACGGTCATTCTGCAATACACGGGAGGAACCACAGGTGTTTCTAAAGGTGCTGAACTGAGTCACCGTAATATTCTATTTAATATTGCCCAAAACAGTACCGTATTTATCAGCCATTTTGGTGACCGTTATGCCACTGAAAATGAATATGTTTTCTGTGCCTTGCCACTGTATCATATTTATGGATTTACCATCTGCCTGTTCAGTTATGGTCTGAGCCGAGGTTTCGCTAATGTGCTTATTCCCAATCCGAGAGATCTGGATGCTTTGGTAGATCAATACCAGAAACATCCACCGACCGTTTTTCCGGGTGTGAATACCATGTTTAATGCCTTGGCGCATCATTCACGTTTCCGTGAGCTGGATCATTCAAGCCTGAAAACCACAACCGGCGGAGGAGCATCTATTCTGAAAAATACGGCAGAGTTATGGCATGAGGTTACAGGCTGCCAGATTTATGAAGGCTACGGACTTTCTGAAACCTCACCAACTGCAACTTTTAACCCTCCTTTAAGCCGGCGATTTAGTGGCACGATTGGCTTGCCATTGGCAGGGACTGAAATTCTGATTCTGAATGATGAAGGAAAACCTGTAGAACTTAATCAGGCTGGAGAAATCGCCATACGTGGTCCACAGGTGATGAAAGGATACTGGCAGCAACCCGAAGCAACAGCACAGGTATTTACCAAAGATGGATTCTTCCTGACAGGTGATATCGGTTGTATGGACGAACAAGGCTATATCACCATTCTGGACCGCAAAAAAGACATGATTCTGGTCTCCGGATTTAATGTTTATCCCAATGAGCTGGAAGGTGTGCTGTCCAAACATCCTAAAATACTGGAATGTGCAGTGATTGGTATTGATGATGAAAAGTCTGGACAGGTACCCAAGGCATTTATTGTGAAACAGGATGAAACTCTGACCCAAGATGAAGTCATGACTTATCTGAAGCAGCAACTGACCAGTTATAAATTGCCCAAATACATTGAGTTTGTGGCTGGATTACCAAAGTCTGCAGTAGGAAAAATTCTGCGTCGCGAGCTGCCTCGTACTGTTCAGCCGAGCGCCAAAGCCTGTTAAGGAATGATCTAGTCCATTAGATTTAAAATAAAAAAGGAATCGAAAGATTCCTTTTTTATTGCTTGCAGGCTTATCGCTGCTGGATGACTTTTTTGCTTTTCAGTTCTTCTATTTCAGCAGAACTTAAATATTGACTCAAAATGGCATCGGTATCTTCACCCAGACAAGGGGGTGCCTTTTTATATTCTACCGGTGTCTTGGAGAGTTTGATCGGTGAACCGATTGAGGTGTAATCTTCACGTAAAGTATGCGGCATCTGAATCACCATATCGCGTGCCAATACCTGTTCTTCTTGCAAAGTCTGTTTCAGGTCATTGATCATTCCTACCGGCACTTTAACCGCATGGATTAAATCCACCCAGGTTTTTGCCGGTCTAGTATAGAAATGAGCCTGTAGAACTGTGGTCAATTCTTCACGATGTGTAACACGTCCAGAATTTTTTAAGAAGCGAGGATCTTCTGCCACCTTAGCCAGACCAACGGCCTGACACAAAGCTTGAAATTGCAGATCATTACCACAGGCAATAATAAATTCACCTTCCTGGGCTTTGAACACCTGATAGGGCACAATATTGGCATGCGCATTTCCGAAGCGACCGGGAACTTTGCCTGAGGTGAGATAATTCATGGCCAGAACAGAGAGGGAAGCAACTTGGGTATCTAACAGCGCCATATCAATATACTGACCTTCACCGGTTTTCTCACGGGACAACAAAGCCGCCTGAATGGCAATTGCGGCATATAAGCCGGTGGTCAAATCGGCAAAGGCCAGACCTGCTTTTTGCGGGCCACCACCGGGCAGATCGTCACGTTCGCCAGTGACACTCATCATGCCACCCATTCCCTGAACGATAAAATCATAACCCGGCTCTTGCGCACGCGGACCGTTCTGGCCAAAACCGGTAATGGAACAATAGACCAGTCGCGGATTTAGCTGGCTCAGACTTTCATAATCCAGCCCATATCGTTTCAACGAACCGGCTTTATAGTTTTCAATGACTACATCACTCTGTTCAGCAAGTTTTTTGATAATACTTTGACCTTCAGGTGTAGATAAATCGATTGCAACCGAATGCTTGCCACGGTTGGCTGACAGGTAATAAGCCGATTCATGGGTATCTTGCTGGTGATTGTTTTTAAGCCAAGGTGGTCCCCAGATACGGGTATCATCCCCATGATCCGGTTTTTCAATCTTGATCACTTCTGCACCCAGATCAGCCAGAATCTGGCTACACCAGGGCCCAGCCAAAATCCGGCTTAAATCCAGTACACGAAATCCTGTTAAGGCACCCATTATTACGCTCCCTGTTCGATCATATTCAAATGACATATCGTTCTTATCCCTCTTTTTAAAGCTATATGAAAATGAAAGAACAATCAACTTTATGATAATAAATTTCGTATAACAAAATAAAACATCTAAAATGATGAATATTCATCTTATTTTCTTTAGCCTGATGCAAATATAAGTATGAACGAAGAACAAGAGGTCACTGATAAAAAGGAAAAAGCGATCTCCCAGACAGGATTAAAAAAGGAGTCAATCAAGTGAATTAAAAACGGATTAGCCTTAAAGCATATTCATTAGCGGAATAGCTTTAAATATAAAAGATCATGAAAACCTAAGGATAGGAAAACAGAGATTTAAATATGACGGATTTAGCGAGAGAATTAGAAAAGATTAAACCTACGACCAAACGAACGCAGCAAATTGCTTTTATTTTCGCCTTTCTGGCTTTACTGGTAGATGGCGCGGACATGTTGCTGCTGTCTTTCAGTTTAAATAGCCTGAAAGCAGAGTTTGGTCTCAGTAATCTGCAGGCCGGTACACTAGGCAGTTTTACCTTAGCAGGTATGGCGATTGGTGGCTTTATGGGTGGCTGGGCCTGTGACCGTCTGGGCCGTGTACGTACCGTAGTCATTTCGATTCTGGTATTTTCCATATTGACCGCAGCCTTAGGCTTTGCACAGAACTTTGAACAATTTGCTGTTTTACGCTTTCTTTCTGCCTTTGGCATAGGCTCTTTATATATTGCAGCCAATACGCTCATGGCTGAATATGTTCCAACTGAATATCGCACCACGGTTTTAGGTACCTTACAGGCAGGATGGACCGTCGGTTATATTGTGGCCACTGTACTGGCAGGCTGGATCATTCCAGAATATGGCTGGCGAACCCTGTTTTTTGTTGCCATTATTCCCTCGATTATGGCGATTTTTATCCAGAAACTGGTTCCTGAGCCAGAATCCTGGCAGCGTGCACGTTTGCAGCGTCTATATGCCCCAGCTGAAATCACAGCACAGCAACCCGCCAAAAAAAGCACAGTCAAAGAGATTTTCGCGGATCCTGCGAATCGCAGAATGTTTATTTTGTGGATCTTTACGGCCGGTTTTCTGCAATTTGGCTACTATGGCGTAAACAACTGGATGCCAGCATATCTGGAATCTGAATTGCACATGAATTTTAAATCCATGGCAGGCTATATGATTGGTACCTATGTAGCCATGATTTTCGGGAAAATTCTAGCGGGCTTTGCCGCAGACCGTCTGGGTAGACGCGCTGTCTTTTCGTTTGGAGCAATTGGAACGGCGATTTTCCTGCCCGTGATTGTGCTATTCAATACGCCAGAGAATATTGCCTATCTGCTGATTTTCTTTGGATTCCTGTATGGTATTCCATATGCGATTAATGCCACTTATATGACAGAAAGCTTCGCCACCTCGATTCGTGGTACTGCGGTAGGCGGTGCTTATAATGCAGGTCGTATCGGCGCCATGTTTGCCCCTGCAATTATTGGCGCGGCAGCCAGCGGTGGTTCAATTGGTCTAGGCTTCCTGATTATGGGCGGTGCTTATTTCTTATGTGGGGCAGTGTCCGGGATTTTCATCAAAGACCGTCAATACGATCCACAAAAAGCATAATTTCAACTTCAAAAAAAGAGCCTGAATACAGGCTCTTTTTTATACTCTTCAATTAAAGCTGAATTTCTATTTGTTTATTCCTGATCTGCTTCTTTATGCAGATGAATACTTTTCAAACCATCATTTACTTTATTGAGCAGATGAATCAGGGTAACCACATCATCAAAAGCCAGCTTATTTAAGGCCTGACCATAAAAATCAAAGAAATCAGCTTGCAAGTTGTCCCATGTTTCCAAGCTGGGATGTAGCCAAAGCAGTGGATCTAATTCATCAGCATCAGGTGAATTTCACCATGGCCTCGACCCCATTCCTGAATGACCTGTCCAATACCGTGGCGGAACAGCATGACAAGGTTGATTCACTAAAAATTTTCCTGTGTGCTGGTGCACCCATTCCGGGGCCATTGGTACAAAAAGCCCCGGAATTCTGGGCGTTAAAGTCATATCCGCTTGGGGTATGACCGAATGTGGTGCAGTGACGCTGACCCGACCTGAAGATGAGGATGAACACTCTTTCAATACGGATGGCATCGCTTTACCTGGTGTTGAAATCAAGATCGTGAATAAAAAAGGTCAGACCAAAGCCGTGAATGAATCCGGGCGTTTGATGATCCGCACCTGTTCAAATTTTGGCGGTTATTTAAAACGTCCACATTTGAATGATACGGATGCCGAAGGCTGGTTTGATACTGGCGATATTGCCTATCAGGACGAGCATGGCTATATTCGGATTTGCGGACGTAAGAAGGATGTGATTATTCGTGGTGGAGAAAATATTCCGGTCGCGGAAATTGAATCACTACTTTATAAGCATCCGAATATCGCCACAGTAGCTTTAGTGGCTTATGCAGATGAGCGAATGGGCGAGCGTTCCTGTGCAATCATCAAGCTGAAAGATCAGACAAAGCCGTTAAGTTTTAATGAGCTGGTAGATTTCCTGAAAACTCATAATCTGGCTATGCAGTATCTTCCGGAACGCCTGGAAATCTGGGAGGATATTCCGATGACCCCATCGGGAAAAATCCAGAAGTTTAAACTCAGAGAATTACTGGCTCAGCATATTGCCTCAACGGCAGTTGAAGCGAACTAAATCTGGGAATAAATAGATAAATTAAACCCTGAATAATATTGCTTTATTCAGGGTTTTTCTTATTCAAAAAGAAGCGATCTAAAAGGTTAATACGAATTTTAGATTAACTTCTACTTTAATAATTTTAATAAAGCTTCAGCCGTTGCAGCAGAAGAGGCGGGGTTTTGTCCAGTAATGAGCAGACCATCTTGTTGCACGTATACCTGCCAGTCCTCAGTTTTGGAATATTTCCCACCTTTTTCTTTCAGCATGTCTTCCACTAGAAATGGGACAACATCGGTTAGGCCTACGCCGTCTTCTTCGGTATTAGTAAAACCGGTGACTGTCTTGCCTTCTACAATCGAATGACCTTCGGCATCTTTGACTTCACGAAGTACACCCGGTGCATGACAGACCAGCGCAACAGGTTTATCTGCCTGCAAGGTTTGCTCAATTAAAGAAATGGAATTCTGGTCTTTGGCCAGATCCCATAATGGTCCGTGACCGCCCGGATAGAACACGGCATCAAAATCCTGATTTAAGACTTCACTCAGTTTATGTGTGTTGGCAAGTGTCCGCATGGCCGATGCATCTGCTTCAAAGCGCTTGGTAGTTTCGGTTTGCGCATCCGGCTCATTACTTTTTGGATCTAGTGGTGGCTGACCACCAGCAGGAGAAGCCAAAACTACCTCTGCGCCTGCATCGACAAAAGTGTAATAGGGTGCAGCCAGTTCTTCCAGCCAGAAGCCGGTTTTTTTGCCAGTATCACCCAGCTGGTCATGTGAAGTCAGCACCATCAAGATTTTCATATTATTTTCCTGTATCTCGTTAAACATCGTGAATAATCGACTGTTAATTTAACAAGTCACAGAGGTCAGGAGTGTTGTGATACGTTCATTTGCTGTATCGATACGTTGTTGTTTCAGTTGATTTAACTAAACTATGTAGCCTTGCAAAGTGAACAGTATGTTCAATACTCATCTGCCCATTAACAGGTCTTGCTGAAGATCAGCTTGTTTACGCAAGAAATCCCAGACCAGTTTTATTTTTGGTTCATGTTGCAGATCGACCAGCGTCAGCATCCAGAAAGTATGGGTAAAACTGACCTGATCGCCCAAAACCTCTTTTAGTTCGCTTTTATCATTAACCAGAAATTTCGGCAAAATAGCCAGTCCGGCCCCTGCACGAACGGCAATTTCCTGCGCCAGAATGCTGTTACTGCGAAAACAGGCACTGACCTGCAAGGGAAGACGCTCCAGCGAATACAGTGCAGTGCTATAGACCAAATCATCAATATAGTCGACAAAACGATGCTGTTTGAGGTCTTCCAGTTTTTTAATTTTCGGATTCTGCTGTAAATAATGCTGGCTGCCATATAGCTTTAAACAGTAATTAGACAAACGAGTAATGATATACGGACCAGATTTGGGCCGGTCAATCGCGATTACAATATCAGCTTCTCGATGTGAAAGTTTAATCGCCTTCGGCACCGGAATCAGGTCAATGGTCAGCAAAGGATAATGCTGAGAAAACTCGGCCAGTAACCGCGCTAAAAATGCCGTGCCAAAGCCTTCTGGCGCACCAATCCTGACCCGACCTTGCAAGGGGTCGTGGCGCTTGTCAATCTGGATAAAGGACTGTTCCATCTGTTCCACACGCGGCACCAGTGCCAGACCTTCCGAGGTCAGTTCATAACCGGTGGCTTCGCGCTTAAAGAGTTGCGTACCTAAAGTACTTTCCAAGGCCTGAATCCGCCGTGCAACAGTACTGTGTTCAACACCAATCAAGCGGGCTGCGTTGGTGAGCGTTTTAGCACGCGCTAAAACCAAAAAAAAGCGTAAATGATCCCAATCTACTTTCATTTTTTATTTAACATCCTGTTAAATTCCTGTGCATATTTGCACAACCATCGTGCACCAATTTCTATTGGTGGTCAAAGTGTTCTTTGTTAGTCTGCTGAAACAGCGTAAAAATTATACGTTAAATAAAAGCCAGTAAAGGCAGAGACAACGACAATAACAAACCAGCACGGAGCGACCATGAACGCCATTTCTCATCCACAGCAAAGTACCGGATTCACCACCGCAAAACTCCTCATTAATGGTGAATTTGTCGAATCAAAAACCAGCCATTGGCAAGATATTATCAATCCTGCGACTCAGGAAGTCTTGGGTCAGGTGCCATTTGCTACTGCAGAAGAAGTCAATGCTGCGATTGCGGCTGCGCAAAATGCCTTTGCCAGCTGGCGCCAGACCCCGATTCAGGCCCGTATGCGCATCATGCTGAAATTGCAGGATCTGATTCGTACCAATTTAAAAAGTATCGCCCAGGTATTAACAGCGGAACAGGGCAAAACCCTGGCCGATGCCGAAGGTGATATCCAGCGTGGTTTAGAAGTAGTGGAACATTCCTGTTCGATCGGTTCCCTACAAATGGGTGAGTATATTGAGGGCGTGGCACGCGGTGTCGATACCTATACCTTGCAGCAACCCTTAGGTGTCTGTGCTGGGATTACCCCGTTTAACTTTCCAGCGATGATTCCACTGTGGATGTTCCCGATGGCGATTGTCTGCGGCAATACTTTTGTCTTAAAGCCTTCTGAACAGGATCCACTATCGACCATGATGCTGGTTGAGTTAGCGATTCAGGCAGGTGTACCGGCGGGTGTGCTCAATGTGGTACATGGCGGTAAAGAAGTGGTCGATCTACTGTGTACTCATCGCGATATTAAAGCCATTTCTTTTGTCGGTTCGACTGCAGTCGGCACGCATGTCTATAACCTCGCAGGCCAGCACGGAAAACGTGTGCAATCAATGATGGGCGCCAAAAATCATGTGGTGGTGATGCCGGATGCGAATAAAGAACAGACCTTAAATGCCTTGGTCGGTGCAGCTTTTGGCGCCGCAGGTCAACGTTGTATGGCACTTTCCGTGGCGGTGATGGTCGGTGAGACCAAGCACTGGGTCGATGAACTGGTCAATAAAACCAAAACCTTAAAGGTGAATGCCGGGCATGAACCGAATACCGATGTTGGACCGGTGATTTCAACCCGTGCCAAAGCCCGTGTAATCGATCTAATTAATAGTGGTGTTGAACAAGGCGCTCAACTGCTGTTAGATGGCCGTGATGTAGAGGTTTCAGGCTATGAAAAAGGCAATTTTGTCGGGCCAACGATTTTTAATCAGGTCACCACCGATATGCGTATTTACAAGGAAGAAGTATTTGGTCCGGTACTGGCGATCATGCATGTCGACACTTTAGAGCAAGCAATTGAGCTGATTAATGCCAATCCATTTGGTAACGGCGTTGGACTCTTTACCCAAAATGGCAATACGGCACGTACCTTCCAAAACCAGATTGATATCGGTCAGGTCGGCATCAACATTCCAATTCCTGTACCTGTGCCTTTCTTCAGCTTTACCGGTTCACGCGGTTCAAAACTGGGTGATCTTGGTCCTTATGGCAAACAGGCGGTGCAGTTCTATACCCAGACCAAAACCATCACCAGTCGCTGGTTTGAAGATGATCAGGAAACTACTGGTGTGAATACCACAATCAGTCTGCGTTAAGGAGTAAGACCATGAAGATTGCATTTATTGGTTTAGGCAACATGGGCGGCTCCATGGCACAAAACCTGCTCAAGTCGGATCATCAGGTGTTTGGTTATGACCTGAGTGAAACAGCGCTACAGCATTTTGCACAAGCAGGTGGTGTGGTTTGCGACAGTCCGCAAGCTGCCGCAAAACAGGCAGAGGTCGTGGTCAGTATGTTGCCCGCCGCCAAACATGTGCGTGAGGTTTATTTAGGTGAACATGGCATTCTGGAGGTGCTTCAACCGGGCAGCTTATGTATCGACAGCAGTACCATTGACCCGCAAACCATTCAGGAGATTGCCACAGCAGCGCAGGTCAAACAGATTCGCGTCTGTGACGCACCGGTATCCGGCGGTACGTTGGGTGCCAAAGATGGCACTTTAACCTTTATGGTCGGCGCAGATGCAGCGACCTTTGAGGCAGTTAAACCGGTACTCAGCTGTATGGGTAAAAATCTGGTGCATTGTGGTGCGGTGGGAACAGGACAGGTGGCAAAAATATGCAATAACCTGATTCTGGGCATTTCCATGACTGCGGTGGCAGAAGGAATGGCGCTTGGGGCTAAGCTGGGCATTGATCCGCAGGCACTAGCTGGGGTGATCAACAGTTCTACCGGACGTTGCTGGAGTTCTGAAATTTATAATCCCTGGCCGGATATTTGTGCCAATGCGCCGTCATCACGGGGTTATACCGACGGTTTTGCCGCACAACTGATGCTCAAAGATTTGGGTTTGGCCGTTGATGCTGCGCAACAGGTGGATCAGCCGGTGGTACTCGGCAGCATGGTGCAGAAACTCTATCAACAACTGTGTCAGGAAGGAGATGCCCATCTGGACTTCTCCAGCATCATGCATCAATACACCACGCCAAATGCTTAAAACTTAAAAGATTCAGATGGAGCAAGGATTCGCTTCAATAATTACACCTTGTCAGTAATAACGATAAATTCAGGCTGAGGTTTAACATGTTAGATTATCAAAAAACGGTTCAAAATTTTGATTTAGATGCGGTTGCAAGTCAGTATCTCTCCGGTTCCATGCAGGCAGTGAATGCCTGTTATGAATGTTGTGACCGTCATGCCAATTCCGATGCAATTGCCTTGTACTGGCACGGTAAAGATGGCAGAAAAGAACAATATAGCTTTCGTGAGCTGAAAAAATATTCCAGCCAGTTTGCCAACTTTTTAAAGTCTCAAGGCATTGCTAAAGGCGACTGCGTCTCCGGCTTATTACCGCGTACCCCGGAGCTGATCATTACTATTTTAGCGACTTGGCGCATTGGTGCGGTCTATCAACCCTTATTTACTGCCTTTGGCCCCAAAGCGATTGAGCATCGCATTCAACTTGCCCAGAGCAAGCTGGTGGTGACTGATCTGGCGAATCGGGACAAATTATCCGAGATCAGCAACTGCCCGACGATTGTGACGGTACATGCTGAAAGCAAGGCAGAGCGCTATCCGCACGACCTTAGCTTCTGGACAGTGTTGAACCGACAAGCTGAAAATTGTGAACTGGAAATGCTCAGTATCGATGATCCATTTTTATTGATGTTTACCTCGGGCACCACTGGACCAGCAAAACCGCTTAAAGTCCCGTTAAAAGCGCTAATTGCTTTTGCAAGCTATATGCAAAATGCCATTGGTCTAACTCCTGAAGATGCGTTCTGGAATATTGCCGATCCCGGCTGGGCCTACGGTTTGTATTACGCAATTACTGGCCCCTTAATACTTGGACACTCGACCTTATTTTATGAAGGTGGTTTTAATGCGGAAAGTGTCTGCGAAATTGTTAAGGAGTATGGCATTACCAATCTGGCTGGTGCACCGACCGCTTACCGCATGATGATGGCAGCTGATCCTGCTCAAATGGCAAAACTGCGCGGTAAATTACGTGTCGTCAGCAGTGCGGGTGAACCGTTAAATCCGGAAGTGATCCGCTGGTTTAAAGAGGTGCTGGATGTGCCGATTTATGACCATTATGGCCAGACCGAAGTCGGGATGGTGGTGTGTAATCATCATGCTCTGGAACATCCGGTCCGTTCAGGTTCGGCAGGTTTTGCCAGCCCGGGTTACCGAATCGCCGTTGTCAATGAACAGGGGCATGAATTAGCGGCTGACGTCCCGGGCATCCTGGCAGTTGATATTAGCCAATCTCCGATGATGTGGTTCTCTGGCTATGAAGAAAGCCGTAAATCTCCATTTGTCGGACAGTATTACTTAACTGGGGATACCGCAGAAATTCATGCAGATGGCAGTATGAGCTTTGTTGGGCGTAGTGATGATGTCATTACAACGTCAGGTTATCGGGTCGGCCCATTTGATGTGGAAAGTGCCTTGCTGGAACATGATGCCGTGATTGAAGCAGCAGTCATTGGTGTGCCTGATCCCGAGCGTACCGAAGTGATTAAAGCTTTTGTGATTCTGGCGAATAACTTTACAGCTTCGGCCCATCTGGAAGAAGAACTCGGTCAATTTGTGAAAAAGCGTTTGTCTGCGCATGCCTATCCGCGCCTGATTGAATTTGTGACCGAATTGCCAAAAACCCCAAGCGGTAAAATTCAACGCTTTTTACTCCGGAATCAGGAAATCAACAAACAGCAATCCAAAACTGCATAAGCTCATAAAGCCAATAGATTAAATAAGAAGATTGAAGGAAGCATCGATGCAACTAACGGAAGAGCAAAAACTAATTCAGGATATGGCCAAAAGCTTTGCCCAGGAACAGATTAAACCCTTTGCCGGCGAGTGGGATCAAAAAGGCATCTTTCCCAAAGATGCCTTGGCTCAAATGGGAGAGCTGGGTTTTCTGGGGATGCTGATTCCCGAGGAATGGGGCGGTTCGGGCACAGGCACGCTGGCTTATGTCTTGGCCTTAGAAGAAGTCGCTGCGGCTGATGGTGCAACATCCGCGATTATGAGCGTACATAACTCGGTGGGTTGTGTGCCGATTTTCAAGTTCGGCACGGAAGAGCAAAAGCAGCAATTTTTAAAGCCTTTAGCGCAAGGTGAAATGATTGGTGCCTTTGCCTTAACCGAACCGCATACCGGATCGGATGCTGCTGCCATTAAAACTCGGGCGGTCAAGGATGGCGATCACTACATTCTGAATGGCGCCAAACAGTTCA
This sequence comes from Acinetobacter lwoffii, assembly GCF_024129595.1. Taxonomy (GTDB): domain Bacteria; phylum Pseudomonadota; class Gammaproteobacteria; order Pseudomonadales; family Moraxellaceae; genus Acinetobacter; species Acinetobacter lwoffii_O. Next base: position 59,466 of record NZ_JAMXXS010000009.1, read on the forward strand.
TTACCTCAGGCCACAATGCCGGGATGATTATTGTCTTTGCCGTGACCGACCCATCTGCGGGCAAAAAAGGCATGAGTGCATTTTTAGTGCCGCGCGACACACCTGGCTATGAAGTGATTCGGGTGGAAGAAAAACTCGGCCTGCATGCTTCGGATACCTGTCAGATTGCCCTAACTGATGTCCGCATTCATGAAAGTTTAAGACTCGGCGCCGAAGGCGAAGGTCTGAAAATTGCCCTAGCAAATCTGGAAGGCGGGCGAATCGGTATTGCCGCACAGGCGGTTGGTTTGGCGCGTGCCGCTTTAGAAGAAGCAACGGCCTATGCGCATGATCGGGTCGCCTTTGGCAAACCGATTTTTGAACAGCAGGCGATTTCTTTCAGGCTGGCCAGTATGGCGACTGAAATTGAAGCGGCACGGCAACTGGTCCATTTTGCAGCACGCAAGAAAGAAGCCGGTGAAGCCTGTTTAACCGAAGCCTCCATGGCCAAGCTATTTGCTTCAGAAATGGCAGAACGTGTCTGTTCCAAAGCGCTGCAGATTTTTGGTGGCTACGGTTATCTCAAAGATTTTCCAATTGAACGGATTTACCGCGATGCGCGGATTTGTCAGATTTATGAAGGCACCAGCGATATTCAGCGGCTGGTGATTGCGCGCAGCCTCTAATTTTAAAAGGATTTATCTCATGCAATGGCAAACAATTTTATTAGAACAACGTAATGGTGTCGGGCTGATTACTTTAAATCGTCCGCAAGCTTTAAATGCACTAAATAACCAGCTGATTGTTGAAGTCAATCAGGCACTGGATCAGCTGGAAAAAGATCCGGCAATTGGCTGTATTGTGATTGTCGGTTCGGAAAAAGCCTTTGCCGCCGGTGCCGATATTAAAGAAATGGCAGATCTGAATTTTCCGCAAATTTATCTAGATGATTTTTTCAGTCTGGCCGACCGGATTGCCCAGCGCCGCAAACCTTTAATCGCCGCAGTGAGTGGCTATGCCTTGGGTGGTGGTTGCGAGCTGGCATTGATGTGCGACTTTATTTACTGCGCTGAGAATGCAAAATTTGGTCTGCCCGAAGTTACTTTAGGCGTGTTGCCAGGCATTGGCGGTACCCAGCGTTTAACCTTGGCGATTGGTAAGGCCAAAGCCATGGAAATGTGCCTGACTGCACGGCAGATGGGGGCGCAAGAAGCGGAACAAAGTGGTCTGGTAGCTCGGGTATTTGCTAAGGAAGAATTACTGGAGCAAACCCTGCAAGCTGCCGAAAAAATTGCTGAAAAGTCACTTACTGCCGTGATGATGATTAAAGAATCAATTAATCGGGCCTTTGAAGTGAGCCTGGCAGAAGGCCTGCGCTTTGAACGTCGAGTGTTCCATTCCATTTTTGCCGGTGCTGATCAAAAGGAAGGCATGCAGGCCTTTGTGGAAAAACGCCCCGCTAAATTTACCCATCCATAAAACAAGAATAGGAAAATAAAATGAGTGATGAAAATAATTTAGCGATTTGGGTAGAAGGAGGTCTGGGCATTATCAGCCTGGACCGCACCAGCCATTTAAATGCCTTAACCCTCCCGATGATTCAGGGTATTCAGGCGCAACTCGATCAATGGTGCCATGATCCAGAAGTGCAAGCCATCCTGATCAATTCCAACAGTCCCAAGGCGTTTTGTGCTGGAGGAGATATCCGCTATCTGTATGACAGCTATCAGGCCGGCAATACCCAATATCAGGATTTTTTTGCCACTGAATATAAGATGCTGAGCACCTTGCGTAATTTTCCAAAGGCCGTGATCGTGATGATGGATGGCTATGTACTGGGCGGAGGCTTTGGCCTCGCTCAAGCCTGTCATATCAAAGTCGCCAGTGAAAAATCACGTTTTGCCATGCCAGAAACTGCGATTGGTTTTTTCCCCGATGTCGGTGCTACCCATTTTCTGTCCCGACTGGATGAAGTCGGTGTCTATATGGCATTGACTGGTGAGCAAATCAGTAGCAGTGATGCGCTGTATCTGGATCTGGTGGATTATCATGTGCCGAGTGAGCGTTTTGCTGAATTAGAAGCAGCATTGATTGCAGCACCGGTATTAAACCCGATTGAGATTCAAAAGGTCATTAGTTCCTATATTACGCATCCGGTGGAAAGTGAGCTGCAAAAACGTGCAGATCTAATTAATCAGCATTTTGGCTATCAACACCTGGAGGAGATTGAACAGAGTCTTGCTCATACAAGTAATTCAACTGATCAGGACTGGGCCAATAAGATGCGAACCATTTTGCAGCAGCGTCCGGTTATGGCCAAGCAAACCAGCCTGAAGTTACAGCAAGCTGGACAGAATTTGTCGCTAGAAAAATGCATGCAGCTGGAACGGGACTTACAAGATGTCTGGTTAGAGCAGGGCGACTTTATTGAAGGCGTTCGTGCACTGATTATCGATAAGGACAAAAATCCACAATGGCGAACCGAAAATGCAAAATTTGAACAAACACTGGAAAAGCTCTGGCCAGCATGGACTCAGCAGCGTATCGAAAATATTACTTAAAGCTGATGCTAAAAGACTCTCTATAATTTAATTATAGAGAGTCTTTAGATGTGTCCTATTATAGCGTCATGAATATGAATTTTGCTTAATGAGACGTTTTCTTTTTCTTGCCGCCCCCATCTTGTTTATTGACCGTTGACCAGGCAATACGTTCGGCTTCTTCTTCAGAATGACCACGTTCTTTTTCGCTTTCTTCAATATGTTCGGCCTGCCGTTTCTGCTTATCGGTATAGGCTGATTTGTCACCTCTAGGCATCTTAATATCCTCATCAGGTTTGGCTGAAATTACTATAACAAGAGCTTATTTTTACAAGGGTAAGTATTTGTTGGAATCATTTTATAAAAAACTAATTTTTTAAAATATGAAAATCTAAAGATTAAATAGATGAAGATAACGGTCAGCTAGAACCGCTATCTTCTGTGCCAGATTAGCCGTTAATAATACTGCCGCCATTCACATGAATCACCTGACCTGAAATATAGCTGGCTTCTTCACTGGCCAGAAATAAATACGCCGGTGCTACTTCACTTGGCTGGCCCATGCGGCCCATTGGGGTACTTTTACCAAAATCTTTAAGCTGTTCTTCATCAAAACTGCTCGGAATTAATGGTGTCCAGATTGGCCCTGGCGCGACACCATTGACACGAATGCCGGTTTTATTTTTCAATAAATTGGTGGAAAGGCTTCGGGTAAGTGTAGTGATGGCACCTTTCGTGCTGGCATAGTCAATCAGCTGATCATGTCCGTGATAACTGGTAATACTGGTGGTATTGATAATGCTGTCACCTGCTTGCATATGCGGAATCACCGCCTGAGTCAGGTGGAACATCGATAGAATATTCACATTAAATGTTTTAAGTAATTGCTCGGGCGAGATATCGGTAATACTTTCTTTCGGGTATTGAACCCCGGCATTATTGACCAGAATATTAATCGTTTTAAATTCCTGAAGGGTCTGCTCCACCATTTTCTTGATTTCATCTTGATCTTGTAAATCACATTGAATCAGCAGACAACGGCGGCCTTCATCTTCCACCATTTTTTTGGTGTCCCGTGCATCCTGATCTTCATCCAGATAGCAAATGGCAATATCGGCACCTTCGCGAGCAAATAAGACCGATACAGAACGGCCAATTCCGCTATCACCACCAGTAATCAAGGCAACTTTGCCTTTTAATTTTTCACTGCCTTTATAATGCGGTTTAATAATTTCCGGTGCAGGGTCCATTTTGGTTTGCACACCCGGTTGATGGTCTTGTGTTTCAGTTGAAGCTGGGGTTTCAGGATAATGATTCATATCTTTTCCAATTCCAATGATTGTGGCCATATAAGAAAAAATATATTAGAAGCTTTTAGGCAAAATGAGGCTGGACTCAACATTTCATAACAGAATGTATTCGAGATTTATCAATTATTCGTTGAAACGGATTAGGTTGAGCAACCAGAACAGAAAAAGCTGATGAAACAGCTTCTGGCTACACTTTGATAGCTGAGGTGGTCTTGAAAGGTGAAATTTGATTAGGAAAGGTGAGGTATCAACGGAGATTTAAAATCTAGACATACATAGGCCTTTTTTACTGGGCTTGTATATAAAATAAATGGAGAGTTTTTTAACTCTCCATTTATTTATTCATTCTGATGGGTTTAATAAAGTTCTATAGAAATAAATTAAAGATTATCACTTAAATTAATTCTGGCCTGTGCTGCCTTTTCCTTTTTGGCTGAGGCTTTACCCCAGTTAAACTTTTGTGCGCAGATGCCTAAGCCTACAATAAATAATGCAAGCACACTGGTATAAACCACTTCTTTAAAATACGTCCCCTCAATAATCATGGTAATTAAAGCACCGACAATAAAGATAATGACCAGATAAGTGAGCCATGGGAATAACCACATCTTGAATGGAATATTTTGTCCTTCAGCTTCCAGTTTTTTACGTAACTTAAGCTGAGAAATGGCAATAGCAAGATAGACATATAAAGATACGGTACCAGTCGCTAACATCAAGACATCATAAATATTCATACTTTCGGTGGCAGTCAGATAAATCGCCACGAAAGAAAACAGGCTTGAAAAGATGACACCTACCCATGGGCTGTTATTGCGGTTGGTTAAACCGAAACTCTTTGGTGCATCTCCACGTTTCGAGAGGGAATAGACCATGCGTGAACAGGTATAAAGTGCGGAGTTAAAGCAGCTACATACCGAGGTGAGCACGACAAAATTAACAATATGGCGTGCTTCTGGAATACCGAGTGCAGTAAGCGCTACGCTATACGTACCCCAGGTCGGATCTTTCAATAAAGGATTATTGTGTGGAATCAGGCAAACCGTAATCAACATTGAACCGACATAGAATAAAATGATACGCCATACAATTGAATTAGCGGCCTTACGAATTTCCTTGGCTGGATCTTTGGTTTCAGCTGCTGCTACGGTGACAATCTCTGCTCCCATATAAGCAAACATTACACCCAATAAGGCCGTGATCACCGATGAAAACCCATTAGGCATAAAGCCTTGAGCGGTTAGATGAATTGTACCACCGAGCATAGAGGCATCGCCCCAAGGCCACAGGTGCATCACGGCCAAACTACCAAACACCAGAAACAGTACAATGGCAATAACTTTGATCAGGGCAAACCAGAACTCGAATTCACCAAAGTTTTTTACGTCACGGAGATTAATCCAGACCAGTGCTACAGTGACCAGAAGCATATAGCCCCAGATCGGGATAAATGGAAACCAGCTATTTAGGATTTTCCCGGCAACAAAGGCTTCCCAGCCCATGAGCAACGTCCAGAAAGACCAGTATAACCAGCCGATAGAAAATCCAGCCCAGCGCCCGATTCCACGATCCGCATAGGTTGAAAATGAACCACTGTCGGGATTCAGTACCGCCATTTCTCCCAGCATACGCATGATGAGTAAAACTAATAGTCCACCTAGAGTATAGGCAATGAGTGCAGCCGGTCCTGCAGAATAGATGACATTACCGGAGCCGACAAAGAGTGCTCCACCAATGACACCCGCAATTGAAATCATGGTGAGATGGCGTGATTTAAGTCCGTTTTTTAAGCCGTTTGATGATTCGGAATTGGAGAAATGTTGATGTTCTGCCATATAATTTCCCTTAATATCAATAGCGTAGCGGCAATAAAATTCCTTATTTGGCTTACGCTATCTTATCCTTTGAAACTGTAACCGAATTCATCAGTGCTTGACCAATATTAAGTTAATCTTAATAAAATAAATCCTTGTAGCCCTATAGACAGGATCACACTTTGATTAAAGTACGGTTACATGCTGTTCATGTATGCGGTTAATTTCTCTTTTTTGTTATAAAGTGACGAGAGCCATTTTTGAGCAATTCAAAGGAGCCAATTGGCTTAAGAGATAAAAAATATAAGCAGGCCATATTTACAGAAAAATAAAGCCTACCTAAAATATCAGGCTAACAGCAGCTTTTACTTTTCTCTTAAAAATAAATAAAAGCTTTTTGATTTTAAAAATATAATTGTATTGATCCTTAACTTTTTACTAAGTTAAAGTGCGAATTCCATGCTCACGCAAGCACTTTAACAACATCCCGAAAGCCACCAGAATTTCCTGTTCACTCACACAGGCAAAGCCCAGTAATAATCCTTTCTGCCGGGTGGAATAATGTTTGGTATAGTATTGCGACAAGGCTCTGACCTTGATGCCCTGATCCAGTGCTTTGGATGCAATCAAGACATCATCACTGCTGCTCGGCAATTTTAAAATCAGATGCAAACCGGCGGCGGTATTGTATTCATGCAGAAAATCTTCACCTAAATGTCGGCGAATCAGGTCAATTAAAAAAGCGTGGCGTTTGCCATACAATAAACGCATCCGTCGGATATGCGCCTCATAATGTCCTTCACGGATAAATTCAGCCAGTGTTTGCTGATCGATTAAGTGACCACCACGATAAAGTTCCGAGGCCACAATTCGCAACGAAGAAAAGAGCTGCTTTGGTACCACTAAATAGCCAATGCGCAGAGCCGGATAAATGGTCTTACTAAACGTCCCCATATAAATCACCGGAGAATCCGGCTCCAAACCTTGTAAAGAAGGATAGGGCTGGCCCGAGAACCTGAACTCACTGTCATAATCATCTTCAACAATCCAGCTGTTGTGTTGGCGTGCGAGTGCAATTAACTGTTTGCGCCGTTCCAAACTTAAATGTGAACCTAAGGGATATTGATGCGAAGGCGTCACAAAAATCAGCTTAGGCGGTTTCTTGGGATGCAGATCGGGAATAATCCCTTCCTGATCGACCGGTAAGGAACGCAGATTCACACCATTAATTCGTAAAATATTACGCGCGCCCCAATAGGCCGGATCTTCGATCCAGACTTCGTCACCAATGTCGCTTAAAGTACGCGAGACTAAGTCAATTGCCTGATGGGTGCCTTCGGTAATAATGATCTGATCAGCATCGCACTGCACTGAACGAGCAATTTTCAGATATTCCGCCAGCTCCTGACGTAGTTCCAGGGAGCCACCGGCATTGCTGTAAATCAGGTTGTTGACTTGAGGTTCACGGCTCAAACGTGTCTGGATTTTGCTGAAAATATGATGCGGAAATTCGGTTACATCGGGTGCGCCCGGTACAAAGGCTCCCCATTGATAAGGCGAGGCTGCTGAATAGCCGAGCAAGTAGGAACCGCGTTGCGACAGATTATAATTTTGCTGTGCTTTTTTTTCCGTAACTGCAGGAGAGCTTTGTTCTGCCTTCACCAAAAAGGACTCAGGTAATTTCTCTACCACCCAGGTGCCTTGACCGGTACGGGCATCCACATAGCCCTGTGCCTGTAATTGTTCATAGGCATTTAAAACCGTATTACGCGATACCTGAATTTCTTTGGCCAGATCACGTGATGCAGGCAAGCGGGTTTTGGGAGCTAGTACGCTATCAATAATCGCGTTACGCAAGCAGCGGAACAGGCGCATCTGTAATGTTCCTGTGACATCTTGCTGCAATCGCTGCAGTAAATAATCTCCAAGCAAGCTACGCAATTGGCTCTCTCCTACAAATTTGAAATGGCTCTCGTGAGAGCGGTATTGCTAGGTGCAAAATAGTCTGATCAGGCAGTCATTGTAAAGTGTCTTGTATGCGTTTTGATCATGTACCTGCGGCTTGAATGCGAGCATACAGGCGGGCAGGCAATATACACAGATACCGATTAAAACTAAAGCGAAAAATCCAGACACTGATTTTGTTAGGAGCTTGCTGAACTGAGACCTGAATCAAGCAATGATTGCCATAACAGGCGAATAGAGATGTGTTGCAGCCGCCAGGACATGCGACTGCATATAACAAAAGGATCATAGAATGAACATGATGATGAAAGGATTGACCTACACCGATCAGGGTACAACGGCCTGGAACAATTATCTTAAGCAACTGGATAAAGTAGCGCCTTATCTGGGTGAACTGAGTGAAAGACTGGATATGCTGCGACGCCCAAAGCGCAGTTTGATTGTCGATGTCCCGGTCATTATGGATGATGGTACGGTTCAGCATTTTGAAGGCTATCGTGTTCAGCACAATTTAACTCGCGGTCCAGGCAAAGGCGGCGTGCGTTTTCATCCAGATGTCAATTTAGATGAGGTGATGGCTCTGTCGGCCTGGATGACGATCAAATGTGCTGCTCTAAATTTACCTTTTGGCGGTGCCAAAGGCGGTGTGCGAGTTGATCCGAGCCAGCTTTCCAAGCGGGAACTGGAACGCTTGACCCGACGTTATACGGCAGAAATCAATTTAATTATTGGACCGCAAAAAGATATTCCGGCGCCGGATGTTGGAACCAATCCGCAAATCATGGCCTGGATGATGGATACGTTTTCCATGAATGCGGGTTCTACGATTACTGGTGTAGTGACCGGAAAGCCGGTTCATTTAGGGGGGTCTTTAGGCCGCAGTAAAGCTACAGGTCGCGGCGTATTTATTAGCGGTCGTGAAGTTGCCCAGCAAATCGGTCTGGATTTAAAAAATGCTCGGGTTTGTGTACAGGGTTTCGGTAATGTGGGCAGTGAAGCTGCGCTGCTTTTCCAGGAAAATGGCAGCAAAGTGATCTGTGTTCAGGACCATTCTGCCACCCTGTATCAGAAAGAGGGGATTGATATTAAAAAGCTGCTTGAATACTCAAATGCCCACCATAAAATTCAGGGATTTTCTACCAGCGATGAAATTTCTGCATCAGCTTTCTGGACCATTCCTGCCGAAGTCTTTATTCCGGCAGCGCTGGAAGGTGTGATTAATACTCAGGTCGCGCAAAATATTCAGACCAAAATGATTCTGGAAGGTGCCAATGGTCCCACTTTGACTGAATCGGATGAAATTCTGAGTGAGCGTCATATTACCGTGGTGCCAGACGTGATCTGCAATGCGGGTGGCGTGACAGTGAGCTATTTTGAATGGGTTCAGGATTTGGCCAGCTACTTCTGGACCGAGGAAGAGATTAATCAGCGTATGGATGCCAGCATGAAAAATGCAGTACAGGATGTATGGCAAAAATCAGTCCAGGCCGGATGTTCTTTGCGTACAGCCGCTTATATTCTGGCTTGTGAGCGTATTTTAATGGCACGTCAGGAACGCGGGATCTATCCGGGTTAAGCGAAGTTTTTGCAAGATGAATTAATCCATAAAAACGACTAGATTTAATCCATGATTACCCATCGTAAATTTTTGCGATGGGTTTTTAAATTGGCTTCTTTATTTAAAAAGGGGCCAATTTTTATTAAAAATATAAATAATTGTTTATAAATAAAATAATTTTAAATTTTGACTCTTTTTCTTATTTTAACCAGACCAATTGGCTCCTTCCATCTGCTGCAAAGTGGCTCTCGTCTCATACGCATAAAAGCGCAAAATGAACAACATCAGCCAGTCTTTGGCAAATTTCTATCCCAAAATCCGGATAGCAAAATTTACAACGTATGAATCAAGAATGAGGATACAAAATGGACAGTAAACACTCAGCACTGAATGCACGTAAACAGCAGGCGACACCACGTGGTGTTGGGGTCATGTGTCAATGGTACGCGGAAAAAGCAGAAAACTCGACCATCTGGGATGCAGAAGGCAATCAATATATCGACTTTGCGGGCGGAATCGCCGTACTGAATACTGGCCATCGTCACCCTAAAATTATTGCTGCGGTCACTGAACAATTAACCAAATTTACCCATACGGCTTATCAGGTTGTACCATACGAGAGTTACGTTGCTCTGGCAGAACGTATCAATGCACGCGCTCCCATCCAAGGTGCTGCAAAAACCTCATTCTTTTCGACTGGTGCTGAAGCTGTCGAAAATGCAGTTAAAATTGCCCGTGCCTATACTGGCCGTCATGGCATTGTGACTTTTGGTAATGGTTTTCATGGCCGTTCATTTATGACGATGGCCATGACTGGTAAAACTGCACCTTATAAACGCGACTTTGGAGTGATGCCTGGTGGTGTTTTCCATGCCCGTTATCCGGTGGAATCCAAAGGCATTAGTGTTGATGATGCAATGCAAAGCATCGAAGATATTTTCGCAGAAGATATTGCTGCGCATGACGTAGCAGCAATTGTGCTTGAACCGGTACAAGGTGAAGGCGGTTTTAATGTGGTGCCAGCAGAATTCCTGAAACGCTTGCGTGTATTATGCGATCAAAACGGCATTTTACTGATTGCTGATGAAGTACAGTCTGGTTTTGCGCGTACAGGTAAACTGTTTGCGATGGATTATTATGAGACCAAGCCAGATCTGATTACGATGGCAAAGAGTCTGGGCGGCGGTTTCCCGATTTCAGGCGTTGTGGGTCGTGCTGAAGTGATGGATGCACCAAATCCGGGTGGATTGGGAGGCACTTATGCAGGTAACCCGGTTGCTGTTGCGGCTGCCCATGCGGTACTGGATATCATTGAAGAAGAAGGTCTTTGTGAAAGAGCGAATGATCTAGGCGCAGAACTGGTTGATGTTTTACATGAACTGAAAATGTCTTCTAGCATGGTCAAAGATATTCGTGCACTGGGCTCAATGGTGGCGGTTGAGCTGGAAACTGCGGAACAGGCAAAAGCTGTACAAAACCATGCCATGCAAAATGGTCTGTTAATCCTGACCTGCGGTCGTTATGGTAATGTAATCCGTTTCCTATACCCGCTCACGATTCCGGCAGAACAGTTCCGTGCGGGATTGGCTATCTTGAAACAAGGGTTTGCAATGTCTGTTGCAGCCTAATGAAAGAGTAATGATCATGCTTCAAGCGCAATATAGAGATTTATTACAGCATCCTGATATCAGCTTCGATCAGCCTGCCACGGGTGAATATATTGAAGTCAGAGATGCAGCAACCCAAGCCACTTTGGCCTGGGTAAAATCCCATGACCGTGCATCTGTAGAACAGCTAATTGCTCGTTCTCAGCAAGCACAGAAAACATGGAAAGCCAAGACAGCACTTGAACGTGCGGATGTGCTTTGGGCCTGGTTCAATCTGATGCAGGAACATAAAGAATCTTTGGCTCAGATTCTGACCGCTGAACAGGGCAAGCCACTGGCTGAGGCGCGTGGTGAAATTGGTTATGCCGCTTCCTTTATCCGCTGGTTTGCCGAGCAGGCGCGCCGTATTGATGGTGACGTGTTGACTCCAACGCTTGCTCACCAACGTTTACTGGTCATTAAACAGGCAATTGGGGTAGCAGCTGCGATCACACCATGGAATTTCCCGGCGGCGATGATTACCCGTAAAGCCGCGCCAGCTCTGGCTGCTGGCTGTTCCATGCTGGTTAAACCGGCTGAACAAACGCCTTTGACCGCCTATGCGCTTGAAGTTTTGGCCTTGCGCGCAGGTTTGCCACAAGATGTATTGCTGCATGTCAGTGGTGATGCGGTTGAAGTGGGTCAGGTCTTATGTGAAAGCGAAACTGTGAAAAAGTTAAGCTTTACCGGTTCAACTCAAGTCGGTCGTATCCTGATGCAGCAATGTGCACCGACCATCAAAAAACTGTCCTTAGAACTTGGTGGCAATGCTCCAGTTCTGGTCTTTGATGACGCCAATCTTGAACAGGCGGTACAGGGCATCATGGCCAGTAAATTCCGGAACAGTGGGCAGACCTGTGTGTGTGCGAACCGGATTTATATACAAGATGGCATTTATGATGCGCTGGTAGAAAAACTGGTGGCTGCCGTTGACAAACTGAAAGTCGGTGATGGCCGTGATGAAGCTTCTACCCAAGGTCCATTAATTGATGAGGCTGCGATTGAAAAAGTGCAGTCACATATTGCCGATGCAGTGAGCAAAGGTGCACAGGTGAAAACCGGTGGACAGCGCTCAAATCTGGGCGGTACATTCTTCGAACCAACGCTTCTGACTGAAGTCACCCAGCAGATGCGTGTGGCAAAAGAAGAAACTTTTGGACCGTTGGCGCCATTATTCCGCTTCAAGACTGAAGAAGAAGCAATTCAGATGGCGAACGATACAGAATTCGGTCTGGCCACGTATGTATTTACCCAAAGTACAGCACGTCAGTGGCGTGTAGGCGAAGCCTTAGAATACGGTATGGTAGGAATTAATACCGGAGCCATCTCTAATGAAGTTGCGCCATTTGGTGGAGTCAAGCAATCAGGGTTAGGCCGTGAAGGGTCTAAATTCGGTATGGATGAATACCTTGAAATGAAATATCTCTGTGTTGATATTTCTTCATAATGATGTTTAAAAAGTAAACTTATTCATTAAAAAACTGATGAGAAAATATCAGCCTCCAGTGAATCCCGTGTTTAATTTAAACCGGGATTCCTGCGATGGAGCAAGGACTCAATAAACAGCTTGGAGGAGGGCATATTTTCAGTTGTTAAGTCATTCTTCTTCTCTAAAATTCCCCTAAATATCAATTAAAGCATCAGATTATCATCAGGATTTAACCCTGATTTCTAACTTTAAACCAAAAGCATCCAGTAATTTCTGCATAGACTTGAGTGTTGGATTGCCTTCAGGTCGTTCCATTTTCTGTAGAGTCTGGGGAGCAATCTTGGTAATTTTAGCCATGTCGTTGAGTGTGAGGTGCAACTCGGTACGAATGAAGCGAGCAACCTGATGAAAAGGCCAGTCAGGATTGTTACTGACGGTTTCAAGTACAGATAATCTCTTTTGCATCTGTTGAATCGGAGTCAGTGGCTTGAAGCGTTTATCCATAATTCAGCTCCTCCAATTGTTGGCAAATATTATCAATTCGATACTGGCTATTTTCCAGAATTTCAGGTGCCAATTGCAGATACTGCATGTGCTCGAGTAATCCCTGATAAAGTGGTAATTGTTCGATTAACACCGCTTTGATTTCTTTTGGATCAATCATCGTGCTTTCGGCGATCTGTTCAATGACTGAATGCCAAATTGGCATACCACCATGATCATCTCGCTCCCAACGCGTAGTTCGGGCAATACCATCTGGATGTAGCCACATCGGCGCAAAATCAAATAATGGGGTTAGTCGAATGATTCCATTATTGAAACGTTGAATCGCTGTATTACGGGTATGATTGTCCTTATTGCCTAAAGCGACATTGGCAAGATCACGCTTCAAATATTCAAAGATTTCCTGTTTTGGTTCAGTACAGCATTGCATCAACAGGCTACAGATCTGGTTATGGGTCATTCTTACCCCAAAACCGGCTTTTCCTCCCAGAGAAGCAATACTTTCCTGGGCAATTCTTTCAACCTTCCCATCGCTGACTTTACGGTCAAATCGGGGAATAAATAAAGTCTTACCATGCAGCTCCAGTTCCTGATGAACACGAAGTCCCAGGTATTGGGCAATTTTCATATATAAGGCTTCGTGCATCAAAATTTTATCTAGGTTCTGATCACTGCCACGACTGAATTTCACCAGCCAATGCTGTTTGACCTGATGATCTGTCAGCGTGTGATCCAGATAGAACAGGTCATCATGACCTTGAGTCAGCAGTAATTTTGGCCACTCGCCCTGAATACCAGAAGAGCCGGCAATAAAAAGTCCATAAGAGGCTAAGGATTCAATAAAGTTTTCTTGACGTTCTACGACTTGGTCTAGGCTAAAGCCATGATTCTGCTGAACAGGAAACTGCCCCTGTAGCCATTCATAAGCCTCTTTAATCCGTAAATTACCAATCGGATTACCTGCACCCGCTTTTAGAAGCGCCCAGTCTGCTTGTTCCTGAGTGTTTTCAGAAAAATTAAGCTGACGGAGTAATTCTTTACGGCCATAACCTTGAGGTAACAAATCCATCAGGAAGGCTGGCCAGGTAGATTGCAAGGTATTTTGCACATTTACTGGTAAATGATAGGCAAGTGCATGCCCATCGCTTAGGTGCATATAAGAAATAGCATATTCAAACAGATATGAGGTTCGCGTGGCGGCTTGCCATCCAGTCTGTTGTTGACCGACAATCTCAACAATAGCGCAATCCAGCCATTCATCTTCCTGATAAATCTGCAGTGTGCAATATTGATCCATAATTTTATTAAAATAGTAAAGTAAAGTGATTTTATTTATTATATACCTATTTTGATAAAAAACTAATTTTATCTTCTTAAAGTTCTTTATCGTTCTAAAAGGCCTTATCTTCACCAGAATACAAGGCTTATGAGGCTATATAACAAGATGTATCCTCATAGAAATCAATATATAACCCAATTAATTTTTAAATATCAGAGGAGCTCTAACCCTGGTTATTTATTATGAATCTTTCTTTTGAATAAAATTTTAAGCAGCAAATAAAGGACTAAATCCCCGTTTACGTAGTAATTTTCGGTACATACTCGAGCTTCGATCTGCCGGAAAATGCGCTTCTAAAGATAAGTCCAGAGGTAAATATTCAGGTTTCTGATTTTCTACAATCACACGATCTTCCTCGAAAATTTTCATATTAAAGGCATAGGCATCTTCAACCGGTAAATCTTTATCATAATTGCGGCAAATAGGTGCAAAAAGTCGTGTTGAACGCGCAGTCATGGGTGAAGCCGCATTCATGATGACCTGCTTGGCATGATTTGGAAAATGAATCGTAAGTGTTGCAGTAAAGGGTAGGCTCACTTCAAAATGACGTAACCATTTAAAATCTTCCTGGCCACGCTGCTCGATTCCGATCGGATAACGTCCCACACTGCTGATATAATCTGCATTAAAACCGACCTCCGTTTCTGTCGTACTGTAATCAGGAACTTCTACATCCTCCTGATCGCCAAAAGTGTCTGGATGCACCCAGGCAAAATGAGCCACATCAATAAAACCTTCGAGCTGTCTTCCTGCAAAACATTGAATGTCTATCTGAGGGCAGACCAGTTGCTGATACTCAGCATCATCCCAAAAAGGCATGTTAGGAATATGAGGTTCTGCATCTTTTGTAGCGCTTAATGAACACCAGATCAGACCATACTTTTCTACCGCAGCATAAGTTTTCAAATGGAAACGTTCCGATATTTTATGCTGAGGATGTGCAGGAATACGGTTGCATTTACCTTCATTGCCAAAGCGTAAACCGTGATAACGACACACCACGCCTTGGCCGTCATTTTTTCCCAAGCTTAAAGGTACACCGCGATGCGGACATGCATCTTTCGCCACCACCAGTTCATCGTTCATTTTATAAATCACCAGAGGCATATCAAGCAGCATGCTACTTGTTGGCTGATCTGTAATATCACGCGCAAGTGCAATCGGATACCAGTACTGAGCCAAAAGATGCCAGTCATGTTCCTCGAATGTCATATGGACTGGTAAGTCGGGACTAAAAGCGGCGATATTTGTATTCATAATGGGTTCTGTGTCATGACCTTTAGCTGGACTATAAAACAGCAAGGTGTTCTATGAAATTTCAATTAATAGGACATAGGATTGCATAAATCAGAACACTGACCGGCGATTGAAAACAAATAAGCATCTTTCTAGGTTTTTTATATTCAACCACGCAAATATTGAGATGGGATATTTCTAAGCTTAAATTTCGCTGAAAATATTTTTTTAAAAAGCGTGCTCTCAGTTTCAATGCTCTAGTTTGGCGCATAAATTGCTTATCACGCGTATAGAAAATTGATCATTTACTCAGAATCGACAAGGAATTGATGTGACGACTAGCTACTTACGCGGACAAGAACTTATTGACAGCATTCGCAGTGCACCTTATTCGCGTGACCTGATTGGCTATTATGGTGAACCACCAAAAGTGCAATGGCCAAACGGCGCGCGTGTCGCGGTACAGTTTGTACTGAATTATGAAGAAGGTGGTGAAAACCACATTGAACATGGTGATACAGGATCAGAAAAGTTTTTATCTGAAATCATTGGTGCTGCCAGCTTTCCAGATAAACATATGTCGATGGATTCGATGTACGAATATGGTTCACGTGCAGGCTTCTGGCGGATTCATCAGGAGTTCCAGAAACGTGGTTTGCCGATGACTATCTTTGGGGTCGGCATGGCATTGGTACGTAATCCTTATGTGGTCGAGGCGATTAAAGCAGCCGATTATGATGTCGTTTCACATGGTCAGCGCTGGCTACATTATCAGGACATGCCGATTGAAATGGAACGCCAATATATGGATCAGGCGGTCAGCGTTCTGGAAAGCCTGTTTGGTGAAGCACCGATCGGCTGGTATACCGGTCGGGACAGTCCGAATACCCGTCAACTTCTGGCTGATTTTCCTCAAATCAAATATGACGCTGATTACTATGGGGATGACTTGCCATTTTGGAGCACCTTGACCAATCAGGCAGGGGAAACACGTTCGCATTTGATTATTCCTTATAGCCTGGATAGCAATGACATGAAATTCAGTTCACCTGGCGGTTTTAATAGCGGGGAACAGTTTTATCAATATCTCAAAGATGCTTTTGATGTGCTCTATACCGAAGGTGAAACTGCGCCAAAAATGCTGTCGATTGGCATGCACTGCCGTATTTTAGGACGGCCGGGACGTTTTAAAGCACTACAAAAGTTCCTAGATTATATTCAGAATCATGACAAGGTCTGGATTTGCCGCCGTGGGGATATTGCCGAGCACTGGTATAACCATCATGCGCCATAATCATAAAATATATTGGAAAAGATCATTTTAGATGCTCTTTTTTGAGTCATGTACTTTATAAAAATAACAAACACATCAGCTTTGGCACTGTTATTGCAAAACCAGTTTTAAATAACCAAGCAATATAATCAGGCGATTGAAGAGTGCAACTTGTTGAATTTAATCAAGCATCAGCAGAAGATGCGAAGACCTTTTTAAAGCACTGTGTGCAAATACCCAGCTGGTCGACCGAGCTTGCCGCAAAACGTCCTTATGCATCGCTTGAAGAGGTTTTGGGTGCAGCGCAACAACAAACGGCAACCTGGAGTTGGGATGAGATTAAAACTGCACTGGATAATCATCCCCGTATAGGTGAAAAACAGGCACAGGCTGAATTGAGTGAAATAGAAAAAGACTTTTCCCATCGTGAGCAATCCGGCATTACAGCAGATGACGATACCCAGCTCGCGCTGCTTAAAGGCAATCTTGCCTATGAAAAAAAATATGGGTTTATCTTTCTGATCAAAGCTGCTGGATTGAGCAGTGAAGACGTCCTTCAAGCCCTGAACTATCGTTTGCTAAATGACCCAGAGATTGAGAAACGTATTGTCCATCATCAACTGGCAGAAATTGCCTTGTCACGACTGGCTCAGGAGCTTCATGCATGATTAGCACGCATATTTTAGATACACATCTGGGAAAACCTGCGACAGACGTGGTCATTCGACTTTTTGCTGAAGACGGTCGCCTGATTAGGGAAGCAAAAACCAATGCAGACGGCCGCGTCAGTGATTTCGGCATGACCGAGTTTAAAGCGGGTGCCTATAGTCTTGAGTTCTTTACATCTGCATATTTTGAAGGTTTGGGTTTAGAAACTTTTTTTCCTAAAGCAGTTATTCATTTTTATGTAAAAGATGCATCACAGCATTTTCATATTCCTTTACTGATCAGCCCATTCGCGTACTCCACATATCGCGGAAGCTGATTTTAGCTTTTAACTTTGAGGGTGAGAAAAATGACAGAACAAAGTAAAACAATATCACCTGAACATGAATATTTAGGTGCGGGAAAAAGTGCAGCTTACGGTTTGCAACACGTACTGACTATGTATGGCGGAATTATTGCACCACCTTTAATCGTGGGAACGGCCGCCGGTCTGGAAGCTTATCAAATTGGATTATTGATTGCGGCGGCGCTATTTGTCGGTGGTTTAGCCACAATTTTGCAAACAGTTGGAGTGAAATATATCGGTGCGAAATTACCTTTAGTACAAGGAGTTTCTTTTGCCGGGGTTGCGACGATGGTCGCGATTGTGACCACAGGCGGTGGTTTGCAAGCAGTTTACGGTGCGGTCATTGTCGCCTCATTGATCGGTTTTTTCCTCGCGCCTTATTTCTCCAAAATTATCCGTTTCTTTCCACCAGTCGTGACAGGCTGCGTCATTACTATCATTGGTTTGTCTTTATTACCTGTAGCAGTCCGCTGGATGATGGGCGGCAATCCCAAGGCACCAGAATGGGGAAGTGTCGAAAATATTGGTCTGGCACTCATGACTTTAGCTTTAGTCGTCTGGCTGAATTTGAGCCGACATGCTGCTATTCGTCGCTTGTCTATTTTACTGGCAATTGTTTTAGGTTCAGTACTGGCTTATTTATTCGGTTTTGGTGATTTCTCTAAAGTTGCGAATGGAACATGGATTCAGGTACCCAGCTTCTTCGCCTTTGGACTACCGACTTTTGAGCTCACTGCCATCATTTCCATGCTTATCGTTACGCTAGTGATTATGACTGAAACCACAGCAGATATTATTGCAGTGGGTGAGATTGTCGGAACCCAGGTAGATTCGGAACGTATTTCCAATGGCTTGCGTGCCGATATGCTCTCCAGTGCAGTAGCGCCTGTTTTTGGTTCTTTTATGCAAAGTGCTTTTGCGCAAAATGTCGGCTTGGTGGCGATTACCGGAATTAAAAGCCGCTTTGTGGTCGCAGCTGGGGGCATGATTTTAGTCGTGCTGGGTTTACTGCCCATTATGGGACGTTTGATTGCTGCCATTCCTGTACCGGTATTAGGTGGTGCAGGTCTGGTACTTTTTGGAACAGTCGCTGCCAGCGGGATTCGTACCTTGGCTAAAATTGATTATAACGAGCAAAAAAATCTCATCATTGTTGCGACGGCTATTGCAGCCGGCATGATTCCAATTATTGATCATTCCTTTTATGCCAATTTTCCAAAATGGGTACAAACCTTATTTCATTCAGGCATTAGCTCAACCTGTTTAATGGCCATTTTACTCAACCTGTTGTTCAATCATCTGAACCTATTTAAAAATAAAAGCACAGCGACTACAGAAATTGTGGCAAAGATTCCACATTAGAAAATTTAAACCAGGATGAAAACAGTCCAGAAAATGGGCTGTTTTTTTATCAAAAATTAAAAATGTTGGCTTTGTTTTTGCTTAATTCAGAATGTGATTTTTTCATTCCACTGGGGACCCTTATTTATGAAATTCACTCAACTTACTGCTGCAACTTTACTTGTATTGGGTGCGGCATCCGCACAGGCAAAACCGATCTGGCAAGACTTCAGTGTCACCGGACTTTATGGAGAAAACTATGAGGTGGTCAATGAGAAACAGGCGACTGCGACCTTTGAATATACGGCAAAAATAAAATATGCAGATGTCTTCTTCTTCATTGACCGCATGCGCGGCGCAGATGACTTTAAATCCAGTTATTTTGAATTTTCACCACGTTTAAGCTTGGGAGAAGTATCAGGCCAGAAACTTGCCTTTGGCCCGGTTAAAGATGTACTGGTCTCAACGACCTGGGAAGGTGGAGAAGGTTTTGATAACTTCCTCTACGGCGTAGGTTTCGATCTGGAAATTCCCTATTTCCGCTATGCTAGCATTAATCTTTATCGCGTGAATAATGAGAATATTGATGATGATTACCAGTTGACACTGACCTACGGCGTGCCAATTAAACTGGGAACTGAAGAATTTCTGGTGGATGGCTTCTTGGACTGGTCTACAGAAGAAGATACTCATGACAGCGAGATGAACTGGACCACCCAATGGAAATGGAATGTCGGTAAACACATTTCTCCAGACACCAATTTATATCTGGGGATTGAACATTCTATCTGGAACAACAAATTCGGTATCCCAAATGCCGATGAAAATAATGTCAGTGCTTTAGTGAAATATCACTTCTAGGCAAAGTGATGAAGAAATAAGTTAAAAGCCCTGATAAAAGGGCTTTTTTTAATGCGTTTAAAATACGATCTGGATGTTTTCAGGAAAAGGATGAACATCACAATTTGATCCGCTACCTATACGATCCACTACGACAAACTCGCTGGGTGCTTCAAGGGTCAATAATGGATGATGCCAGGTTCCGGCACGATAATTTATCCCTTGAGAACCATCACTGATAAATACCTGAATCTGACTAATATCGGGCTGTGTATAATCAAGTTCAGGCGCTACAACGATTAAAAATTGCTGGCCGTGCATCGGAATAAAAGCCTGTGATCCTAGAGGATGCCTTTCCAGCATTGAGATTTGAAAAGGAATTGCCGTAGCTTGCATATTTCTAAAAATACTCAGTCCGACCTTGGTGTCACTTTCTACTTCAGCCAGGGCATGATAACGCTCAGTCTGCTGCTCATTGATATGAAAATAATGATTACCCTGACAGGCAATGACTTCTCCAAAAGGCAGAAAACTTTCAGTGCTTAAAGGCTGTATTTTTATACTTTGCATAGACATATCATTGATCACTCAAGCCAATTTCCCCCAGAGACGAATCCGGCTGATGCCACCGTCCGGAATCATGTTGACACGAATATGGGAAATTTTTTCGTGTTGTAAAATTTCATTGATGTAATGATGAATATGATCCATTTGCATAGGTTGGGCTGCTAACAAAAAAGGCCAGAACATGCTTTGTGGAATGAGTTGCTCATCGGTTGCATCCTCAACATAGATGGCTTGAATAGAAACCTCTGCAGGGAAATTTCCCTTAAAATGGGCGGTATCAATTTCAATTTTCTCGATTCGGGCACTGGCGCCTAAAGCCAAAATGCACCAGTCAAATCCTGGAGCACGACGCCGTTTGGTTTCCCAGCCATCGCCCATGTTAATGCCACGTCCCGGATTAATCAGATTGCGTGGATGTCCAAAATGCGCATCGCTATAGGCAACGACACGGCCACCATGTTCGAGTGCCAAGACATCTAGCACTTGATCACGATCTTGCAGATCGATTTTTACCTGGCCATAGACCTTAAAACGTGCAATTCCACCGTCAGGATAAATATTCAAACGGACATGGGTAAATATCTGCTTTGCTGAAATCTGAAAAATATGATGTTGGCTGGGTCCCAAGACATTATTTTCCAGAATGCTGATCCATTCTGCCTGATCAAGATTTCCATCTGGCGCATAACATGCTTGTACAGCAGCAGAGGCCGGATAATTACCACTAAAAAAAGTCGTATCAATATCCAGTGCCTGGATTTGACCCGAAACAGCAAGTTTAATGATGGCCCAATCATAGCCCGCGTGGCGCTTGCGACGAGTTTCCCAGCCATCCATCCATTTGCCATGCTCATCAAACTTGTCTTCGATAAAGACCGGTGTCTCAAACTGCAACATGCGTTTCGCTTCAGCAAAAAACTCATCTGAACATTCAAGAATTTCTGCGCCAATTCGCGCATCTGCAAGGTTAGTTAACTGCTGTACTGGAGCAGGCAGATCAAAAATTGGAGCTAATAAGGTCGCCATCTTAAATTTCCATCATCATTGTTATACGTCACATGAATATGCACTTTTATAAACCCAGATTTGATTCTGTATTTATAAAACAGGACATTGAAGGAATTTAAAAGCACAGCGTATGCCAACTTTCGCAATTTTTTTAGTGCATCTTTTTTCAAGGATGGCACGTTTTTAGCATTTTAGCTGGCAATGAAGATGAAATAGCCAGGAGAAATAGATGGAAATTGCAATTATTGGGGCAGGTATGGGCGGATTAACCACAGGAATTGCACTAAAAAAGTTCGGACATCGGGTCACCATTTATGAGCAGGCAGAACAGATTTTACCTGTCGGTGCTGCAATTTCCTTGTGGTCAAACGGGGTGAAGTGTTTGAACTATCTGGGCTTAACTGAGCAGGTTGCAAAGTTGGGTGGCCAAATGAATGACTTAGCCTATATCGATGGTTTGAATGGTGAGGTCATGACGCAGTTTAGTCTGGCGCCGTTAATTGAAGAAGTCGGTCAACGTCCATATCCGGTATCGCGTGCTGAATTACAAAATATGTTAATGGACGAGTTTGGCCGGCAGGATATTCAGCTCGGTAAAAAAATGGTGTCTATTGAGGATAAGGGGCAGCACGTCGAAATCGGTTTTCAGGATGGCAGCACTGCTTCTGCAGAACTCTTAATTGGCGCAGATGGTACCCATTCCATGACGCGTCAGTATGTATTGGGCAAACAGGTTGAACGCCGTTATGCCGGCTATGTGAACTGGAACGGACTGATTGAGATCTCTGAAGATTTAGCGCCCGCACAGCAGTGGACCACTTTTGTCGGTGAAGGCAAACGTGCTTCACTGATGCCTGTGGCAGAGCATCGCTTTTATTTCTTCTTTGATGTGCCATTGCCCGTAGGTCTGGAAAATCAGCGTTCGGAATATAAGATCTTATTAAAGCAATATTTCTCTGGCTGGTGCTCCCAGGTTCAATGCCTGATTGACAGTATTGATGAGCAGAAAACCAATCGTGTCGAAATCCATGATATTGAGCCTTTTAACCAGTTTTATAAGGGCCGTGTGGTAATTTTAGGGGATGCGGCACATAGCACCACACCGGATATCGGGCAGGGAGGTTGCCAGGCAATGGAAGATGCGGTCTATCTGGCACGTGCCTTACAAATTAATACGCTAGGTCTGGAAGATGCCCTGAAACGTTATCAGAATAAACGCAATGAACGCGCCAATGAATTGCTGCTACGTGCACGTAAGCGTTGTGATGTCACGCATATGAAAGATGAGCAAATTACCAAAGACTGGTATGCAGACCTACGGAAAGAACAAGGCCCACATATTATGAAAGGCATTATTAGCAATATTGTGGGTAATCCATTGGATTAAGTCTAATTAATAGCATCACATATCGAGAAACCGCGATTTTAGCCATCGCGGTTTTTGTTATTTAAGTATGAAAATACTACAGTTGCTGCACCTTGCTTTTTAAGGTTTCCATTTGTTCAATCATATGTTTAATCATCAACTGGGAAACGCGTGAAATTTGGCGTTTAGGCGCCACACACAAGGCAATGGTCAGCGGATGCAGCCCTTTTTCAGAGATAGGTTTAAAGACCACTTCATCTCGCTCGACATACGGTAAAACATCGAGATAACTAAAAATTCCAATCCCGGAATTCGCCTTAATGAGAGTATTCATCAGGCGTATATCATTCGATTCCGTTTTACGTGCAGGTATAAATTGATGATGTTTATACAATGCCTGTACATAATCATGAATAATCAGGGGTTCGGCCGGAATAAAATGGTTGTCATTCAAGGTATCTGAAAAATAAATCTTTTCTGCTTGAGCAAAAGGATGAGACTTACCCATCACAAAACCTAAAGGCAGTTCCAGAAAATAGAGGACTTCAATATGTTGATGGGATTTTGGATTCAGGATCAGGCCAAAATCCAGATCTGCCTCAATCACTTTTTTGGCTACAATTTCACTGTCTGCAACCCGGATATTAAAATTAATCCAGGGATAATGTTCATACATATATTGCACGGACTGCATGACAAAACCATCATTCAAGGCAGAAATTAAACCAAATTCGATGGTCCCACGCGTAAGCCCCTGAATTTCATCAAAGCGAATCCGGGTTTGCTGGAATTCTTTTTGCCATTTTATAACATCGGCATAGAGTAATTCGCCCGCCAGTGTCAGTTTTAAACCATTGGGCAAGCGCTCAAATAACATAATTCCCAGTTCTTCTTCAGCCAGAGCAATTTGCCGATGTACTGCAGACACGGAAATGAATAATTGATCTGCGGCCTTGCGTAAACTTCCCGTTTTCGCCACCGCGATAAAATATTCTGAAAATCGGGAAAAAGGCGTATTCATCAATTTAGTCAAGCAAGTACCACCGTTTATTTATATCAATATTTGAGATAAACGTGTTTATGCGAGTTTTATGCCAAAGAAGGTAGCTTTAATCGGCAAGTACATTTGTACATGGTTGATGTGTTCTAATTTTAAGAATGAATAGTACGAATCATTCTAATAGACAGAATGACAATAAATTAAGTAATTTCAATCATAAGCAAAGCCAAAATTGCACAGTTCTGTACTGTTCAAGGCCTGTAAAAAGAGACCATCCACAGTAAGAATATAGGTTTGATATGAACGCCATTCCAGTCATCAATTTATTCAACAAACCCTGCTATAGCCAGTTTGATGATCAGGACTGGGAAATTCTGGCTCGTCACTGGTATCCGGTTGCACGGATTCAGGACGTTTCTACCCAACCGCAACAAGTAACCCTGCTTGATGTCAAACTTGCACTGTATAAAACAGACAGTGGTGCAATTCACCTGGTTCGTGATCTCTGTCCACACCGGGGCGTACCCTTAACCAAAGGCTGGGTTTCGGGTGAAAATCTGGTCTGTCCTTATCATGGCTTACACTACAATGGCCAGGGAAAATGTATCAAAATTCCTGCACAACCCGAGCTGACCAACATTTCTGAGCGCTTTTCTCTGACCAAATTTCCAGTAGTGCAAAAATATGGCTTGATCTGGACCAGTATTTTTGGCCGTGACGAAGCAAAAGCCAATTTTCCTGTTTTAGATACCTGGGAGATGCCAGATCATCAGGCAATTTTACCGCCGTTTGTGGATATTGGCGGCTCAAGTGGCCGTCAACTGGAAGGCTTTATTGATGTTGCACATTTTGCCTGGGTTCATCAGGGTTCTTTCGCAGATCCTGAAAATCAGGTTGTACCCAAATACACGACAGAACGTACAAATTACGGCCTGCATACCGAATATGTCAGCAGTGTCAGCAACTACCCACATAGTATGCAAGATTTGGCACCGGAAGGTTTTTTGTGGAAACGTGTATTTGATGTTTATCCACCGTTTTCTGCAGTACTGACCGTACATTTCCCCAAACAGGGACAATTAAAAATTCTCAATGCCTGTTGTCCGGTTTCACATAATAAAACCCGTTTATTTGTGCCACTGACACGCAACTTCGATACCACAGGAGATTTACAGGCAGTATATGACTTCAATGCACAAATTTTTGCCGAAGATCAGGACATGGTAGAAAGCCAGAAACCTGAAGAATTACCGCTCGATATTTCCATGGAAGCGCATTTTGAAGCAGATCGCTCTTCAACGACCTATCGTCGAATCTTAGCTGAGTGGGGATTAAGTAAACGTTATGTGGTCTAATATATTTTAAAATTAAAAAATATAGATTAAATTTTAAATAGAAACCCTATATTCTAATATGGTGGTTTTTATTTATATTATTTTTAAATAATAAAAATATTATTTATATTTCCTTATTCTTTGATTAAAAATGAGTAATATTGTTAAAATTTAGAAATTAAAATAAATCAATCTAGGCAAGCTTCGATTAGCGAGTTCCCACCTCCTTCAATGAGGAGAGAAAATAAAAATATCTACAGAACATCATCCTTTCGGCGCATTACAAGCTAAACCCAACTATCAAAAAAACTATTAATATATTTAAATATTAATAATTTATATCAAAAACAATTCCACTCCCTCAATGAGTCTCAATACATGATTCTATCATCTACATCTATCTTTGCTCATGAAAAATATGAAGCTTGGATTAAAAAAAGGAATGCGCAAATTTAAGGCATTTTATTTTATCGCACCACTAATAAGCAAAAATAAAAAATAAATCCATTTGATAAATTAAATCCCCTATCAATCATAAAATAAGCTTTTATAAATTTAATATCATTACGCCTTAATTAAATTATAAAAACAAAAAACATTTTATTTTAAAACCCTATTTTTATTATTTTTGATAAAAACTGGAATGCTTATTGCTAATTATATATTGGACAGACTGAGCATATTTGCGTGAAGTCATTTTAAAGCATGTGTTGCATAACACAGAACAACCAAGAGCAGAATAGAATGAAAGAAAAAAATAGCTTGAAAACCGGATTGAAAAAATTGGTAGGGGTATTAATGGCAAGTGGTGTAATGGGCATGGCCGCTGTCGCCAATGTTCAGGCCCAAGATAAAGCCGCATTTGTTTATATTGGCCCAACCAGCGACCATGGCTGGACTTATTCTCATGACCAGGGTCGCATCAAGGCTGAAAAAACCCTCGCTGGTAAATATAAGACTTCTTATATCGAAAATGTCCCTGAAACAGCAGATGCCGAACGTGTGATCCGCAACCTGGCACAACAAGGCAATAAAGTCATTTTTGCGACTTCATTTGGTTATATGAATGCAATGGAGAAAGTATCCAAGCAATTTCCAAATACAGTATTTATGCATGCAACCGGTTATAAGCAGGGCAAAAATTTAGGGGTCTACGATGTCCGTACCTATGAAGGCGCTTATATGCTGGGTGTGGTCGCAGGGCAAAAAACCAAAAATAATGTTTTGGGTGTAGTTGCGTCTTTTCCGATTCCTGAAGTTATCCGTAATATCAATGCCTATACACTCGGCGCACAAAGTGTAAATCCCCAAATTAAAACCAAAGTCATTTGGGTGAATTCATGGTTTAACCCGGGCAAAGAACGTGATGCAGCCTTGGCATTGATTGCTCAAGGTGCAGATGTGCTGATGCAAAATACCGATTCTCCGGCAGTGGTACAGGCGGCTGAACAAAAAGGTGTCTTTGCTTTTGGCTGGGACTCTGACATGAGCAAATTTGGCCCTAAAGCGCATCTTGCCGCATCGGTTTTACATTGGGAAAAAATTTACACCCCGGTAATGATGCAAGTCAGCAATAAAACCTGGAAACCAAGTGCAATGTGGTACGGCGTGAAACAAAAAGCAGTCGATATTGAAAGCTTTGGTCCTTCCGTGTCGGCAGCCTCTAAAGCAAAAGCACTCAGCGTACGTGACGGTATTTTAAAAGGCACATTGCATCCATTTACCGGCCCGATTCATAAACAGGATGGCACATTGGTCTTGGCAAAGGGCAAGCGCCTAGATGATGCGGCACTAAGCAAAATGAATTACTACGTGAAGGGCGTAGAGGGTTCATTACCGAAATAAAGCTTTGTCATTTTGCAATTCAAAAAACTTTAAATACTTTGATGTACTTTCCCGCATCCATCTGAATGCCTGCACGCTTCAGATGGATGCCGCACTGTCACAGCATTGAATAGGGCACTGATGATGACCTCTCAACACGATAGATCTGCTCATGCGCAAGAGTTGAACGCACGTTCTTCTTCAGGTGTACCGCGTTTACAGCTCATCAATATCTGTAAAAGTTACAATTCATTGAAAGCGAATGACCAGATACATTTAACCGTTCAACCTGGGCAAATTCATGCCATTTTGGGTGAAAATGGTGCTGGCAAAAGTACCCTGATGAAAATCATTTATGGGGCAACCAAGGCCAATCAAGGACAAATCCTCTGGAACGGTAAAGAAGTTCATATTGATAACCCGTCGATGGCAAGAAAACTCGGGATTGGCATGGTCTATCAGCATTTCTCTTTATTTGAAACCTTGACCGTGGTGGAAAATATTTTGCTGGGACTGGATGAAAAGATTCATTTAAAAGTCCTGAGCCAAAAAATTATTGAAGTTTCAGAACAATATGGTTTACCCATTGATCCACGCCGCGAAGTACATTCTTTATCGGTAGGTGAGCGGCAACGTGTCGAAATTATTCGCTGCCTTTTGCAAAATCCCGCTTTAATCATTTTAGATGAACCGACTTCAGTATTGACACCACAAGCGGTACGGCAACTGTTTAAAACTTTACGGTTATTGGCCTCCCAAGGCGTTTCAATTTTATATATCAGTCATAAATTACACGAGATCAAAGAACTCTGTGATGAAGCGACCATCTTACGCAATGGCCGTGTCACCGGAAATGTTAATCCCAAAGACAACAGTACCAGTGATTTAGCACGCTTAATGATTGGCCGTGATTTACCGACCTATGTACGCCCTGAATATACAGGTGAAAAACAGATATTATTCCAGGTTGAGAATCTCAATTACCAGTCCGACGACCCATTTGGTGTGTCGCTGAAAAATATCAATTTAAATATTTTTGCCGGTGAAATTGTAGGAATTGCCGGGATTTCTGGCAATGGGCAAGCAGAATTACTGTCTTTATTGTCGGGTGAAAATAGCCTGAAACATGGCCGGATGGTTCTGGATCAAATCGATATTTCCCGATTCAGTTCTGGACAACGGCGTGATTTGGGCCTGGGCTTTGTCCCTGAAGAACGTCTGGGCCGAGGAGCAGTCCCGAACATGACACTGTCCCAGAATGCCTTGCTGACCGCATTTCGGCAGAACCTGACGCAATGGGGATTAATCAAGTTTGCACAATGTAAGCTTTTTGCCGAGCACTGTATTGAAAAATTCGGGGTGAAAGCCAGTGGCCCAGAGGCAGAAGCACGTTCCTTGTCCGGTGGAAATCTACAAAAATTTATTGTCGGCCGGGAAATTTTGCAAAACCCGAAATTCCTGATTGTGGCTCAACCGACCTGGGGCGTTGATGTGGGCGCGTCCATGTTTATCCGGCAAACCCTGATTGATCTCTCTCGACAAGGTGTTGCCATTTTGGTGATTTCAGAAGAATTAGAAGAGCTGTTTGAAATCAGTGATCGTCTCTGCGTGTTGGCCAATGGTGAACTATCTCCAGCGATACCTACTCATGAAACCAATACTGAAAATGTTGGAATCTTGATGTCAGGCATTCCAGGCCATGACACTGCGATCATAGTAGAGGAGCAGCAGGCTCATGCTTAATATAGCCAAAAAACAAATATATAGGTTGAGAGGAGAGCGACATGCACTTACTGGAACCGCGTGAACATCCCTCTCAAATCATGAAGTGGCTTTCACCGCTCATTGCGCTGCTAGCCATGCTGATTGTCGGTAGTATTCTGTTTTTAATGTTGGGGATTAATCCCGCGCAAGCCATGTACATCTTCTTTATTGAACCGCTGACATCGTCTTATGGTTGGAGTGAACTGGCAGTCAAAGCCGGACCTCTGATTCTGATTGCCTTGGGGCTGACGGTCGGATTTCGAGCCAAATTATTCAATATCGGTGCTGAAGGTCAGCTCACCATGGGCGCGATTTTTGGCGGTGGTATTGCGATTTTATTTCATGATCACATCGGCTGGTGGATTCTCCCGTTAATGATCGTTATGGGCGCACTTGGTGGGGCACTCTGGGGTGCAATTCCTGCCTTACTGAAAACCCATTTTAATGCTGAAGAAACCCTGACCACCCTGATGATGAATTATGTCGCAGTATGTGTGTTGCTATACCTGGTCAATGGTCCCTGGCGTGATCCGGAAGGGATGAACTTCCCTCAATCGGTGGTTTTTAGTGAGAGTGCAACGCTGCCATTTATTGTAGAAGGCACACGCATTAATACCTCTATTTTTATCACTTTTTTTGCAGTCCTTCTGTTCTGGGTTTTTATGCGTAAAAGTCTGACGGCCTATAAACTGGAAGTCAGCGGTCAGGCACCTTTAGCTGCCAAATACGCAGGTTTTTCTTCCTCCAAAGCTATCTGGATGAGTCTGGTGATTTCCGGAATGATGGCAGGTATTGCCGGAATCTGTGAAGTGGCTGGACCTATTGGTCAGCTGAATCCGAACCTGTCCCCAGGTTATGGCTATGCGGCGATTATCGTGGCCTATCTAGGGCGTTTAAACCCCATCGGTATTGTGCTGTCAGGCTGTTTCATGGCGCTGATTTATCTGGGCGGCGAAATGGCACAAATGCAGTTGCAGCTTCCGGTCGCGGTTACCGGTATTTTCCAGGGCCTGCTGTTATTTTTCCTGTTGGCTTCCGATGCATTAATTGAAAACCGTTACCGGTTTAGCAAAAAAATGGTGCCACCGGTCCCTCAGTCCACAGCAACCACCCTCTAACCCAATGTTGTCTACAGCAAAAGGAAGCATGATATGGCTTTAGAAATAACTGCAATTCTTGCAGGTACTGTTGCAGCAGCAACACCACTGATTTTCGCAGGTCTGGGGGAATTGGTCACACAGCGGACAGGTGTGATTAATCTTGGAGTAGAAGGGATGATGCTGGTCGGTGCAATTGCAGGTTTTGCTTTTGCTGCGCAATATGATGCCAGTGTATTAAGTGCCTTATTGATGGGTGGTCTGGCAGGCATGCTGATGGCCCTGATTTTTGCCTTTTTTACCTTGTCTTTAAGTACCAATCAATCCGCGTGCGGTTTGGCTTTAACCATTTTTGGACTCGGTATCTCTGCATTTTTGGGACAGAACTACGTCAGTATGGCTTTACCGGGTCTGGCTAATTTTAATATTCCACTATTAGCGGATATTCCAGTATTGGGTCCGATTTTGTTCCAGCAAAACTATGTGGTTTATCTGTCAATCTTGGTCTTCTTTCTGGTGTGGTTTGTCTTGGCCAAAACCCGTTTGGGCTTATTGCTTAAAGCAGTCGGAGAATCACCGGAAAGTGCGCATGCCATGGGTTATCACGTGTTGGCGATTCGTTATGGCGCAGTGCTATTTGGCGGTTTAATGGCAGGGGTTGGCGGAGCATTTTTATCGACCGTATATACCCCGATGTGGATTGAAAATATGGTGGCAGGCCGCGGCTGGATTGCCATTGCACTGGTAGTATTTGCGGTGTGGAAACCAACACGTTTAATGCTCGGCGCTTACCTGTTTGGGGGCGTAACCATTTTGCAATTTCACGCCCAGGCGCTTGGAATCAAGGTGCCGAACGAGCTGCTTGCCGCATTGCCCTATATAGCCACCATTGTGGTACTGGTCATGATTTCACGGAATAAAAAAGTACTCAAAATGAATTTGCCATCTTCTTTAGGCAAAACCTTCGTGCCATAACCGCAGCCATTCATCATAAATAGAATAGATTTGAGTATAAATCATGAAAATTTTAACAGCTTCCTATGTCCTAACCATGAATGCGCAGAATGAATGCATTAAAAATGGCGCGATACTGATTGAGGACGACCAAATAAAAGCAGTGGGTACATTGGCGCAATTAACTCAATGCTATCCAGAGGGGCTCATTGAGGATTACCCACAAACGATCCTGATGCCGGGCTTGATCAATACCCATTGTCATTCCGGTTTATTGTGCGGCACGGCTGAAGGATTACCGGTTTGGGATTGGTTACAGCAGTATATTGACCCCATGCACCGGGTGTTGACACCCGAAGATGCGAAAATTGCTTCTTATTTGTGTTATGCCGAGGCACTTTTGTCGGGAACCACCACTATTGTCGATATGTGGCGTTATATGGAGGGTAGTGCGGAGGCAGCAAAAGCCTTAGGGATTCGTGCCGTTCTAGTGCCTTATGTCGCAGAGCATCCGGATCACAATTATTTTGAAACCTTAAAAAGTAATGAGGCCTTAATCAATCGTTGGCATCAGCAGGCGAATGGACGTATTCAGGTTTGGGTGGGTTTAGAGCACCTGTTTTATGCGGAAGCTTCAGCATTAAGCCGTATTGAGAAACTTTGTCAGGATTATCAAACCGGTTTTCATACCCACAGCAATGAAAGCCAATTTGATGTACAGGAAAACCTGCGCCGTTCAGGTATTCGCCCGATTGAAAGTCTGCAAAAGCTAGGCTTGCTAGATCTGCCTAAAACCCTGTTGGCACATTGCGTCTGGGCAGATGCAAATGAAATTCAGATTTTAAGGCGGCATGCGGTCGGTGTCGCCCATAATCCGATTTCCAATATGATATGAAATTGGCCTCCGGTGCAGCCCCTGTGGTTGAAATGCTACGTCAAGGTGTCGCGGTGGGTTTGGGTACTGACGGAGAAAAAGAAAACAATAACCTGGATCTATTTGAAGAAATGAAAACGGCGTCATTATTAGCAAAGTTCTCGAATTTAGATGCGGCTGCTCTGGATGCCTGGTCAGTCTGCCAAATGGCGACTGTCACAGGAGCTAAAGCTTTGGGTATGCAAGATGAAATTGGTTCATTGGAAGTTGGTAAACAGGCTGACCTGATTGCAGTTAGATTGGATACACCACGGATGACACCGTTGATTGATCATGGAAAATTATTTAATTTGCATACCAATTTAGTGCATGCAGTTCAAGGCCAAGATGTCGTGATGACGATGGTGGCGGGACAAATTGTGGTTAAAAATGGTCGCTTGATCAATGCCGATTTACAGGCTCTAATTGATCAAGTAAATAAGGCGGCGCCACGCTTGTTTGAACGTCGTGATCAGTGGTTTGCAAAGCAGGGGCGAACGGTAAATGAATTACAGCGGGAAGAATTTTAAGATTTACGTGGGGGTTGAGGTTATTCATTGATAGTGGGACGACTTTTATCATGATTAGTTACGTTAAAGCTAAAACAGCCATTTATTAAAGGAATATTTTAAAAAATAAGGCTAAATTTTTAATTAAGTTACTTTTTATAAAGAATATATATAGTTTGGTAACCGCGCTTAACTCACGAGAAATTGAAAAATAAATAACTGTTATAGTGATATAGAATATTCAATATATCTCATTAAAATGAAAAAATTAATCATAATTTCAAGTACTTGTTTATTTCTCTTGAGTATTTCTATTCAGGCAGAAACTCGAGCAGAAAATAATTCAGAGATTTATGCGTTATGGGAACAATATTACCAAATAGAAAAAAACAACCCAGAGCAGGCAACGCATCTTTTGCAGCAAATTAGCCAGAAATCGCCGGAGGATCCAAAAGTCTGGAAAACCTGGACATATCTGGAAATGCGAAAAAATAATAATCCCGAAGCTTTAATTTATATTGATCGAACTCTTGAATTAACGCCAGATGATGAACAATTGTTGTTGCAAAAAGCCTATCTGTTGAATGCTGCTCAGCGTAATCCCGAAGCTTTAGAAATATTTAAAAAACTGCAAAGTTCCTCAAATCCTGAAACTGCAGCAAAAGCCGAACAAGCAGTACTCAATTTAAGTGGAACAACAAGTGGTCAGACTCAAAATACCTTTGCTGATATCTATTTTTCTCCTTCTTTTGAAGGACGTTATGACACAGCCATCTTGCCTTTGAAGCTCCGTTATGGACGTTATTGGGGAGAAGAGAACCGTGGCCAGATTTATGGCTTTGCCAGCATTAACAGGGATACCCAATCTACCGGCGGTGCGCGACCTGAGATTATTGACCAGAATGCAGCCATTGTCGGTGTTGGAACAAATTACCGTCCTTGGGAATGGCCGCTCTATCTATATCTGGAACTCGGCGGAAGTTATGATCTAATCGATTTAAACCGAGACAAATTCAGGGAAAGTATTAATTTTGGTTTGACCAGTTATCAGGAATGGTATTGGCATGATTCCGAAACCAGTCATAGTCCGGTTACCCAGAAGACTCAGTATTTTGCCGAACTGTATGGCAATGCAGCGAGCTATTCACGTGAAGATTATAATGTAATTGGCGACCTGCGCTTGCGTACCGGTTGGAACTTTAACCGGGATCATCTAGGCAATATCCAGACTTATCTGAAGCTACATACGATTAATGACTCCAATAACGAGTTTTATAACAACCTGGCAGAGCTGGGACCGGGTATAGCCTGGCAACCTGTAGACTTCCCGGTCAAGCTACGTATTGAACAGATGTATGGCAAATATGTAAATGGGGCACCTGAGTCTGGAAAAAGAACTTTTGATAATACCCGAGTGGAACTGACTTATTACTGGAGCTTTTAACCATGCCGATTGATCTTTCTTTTATTTTTGGTACTCGCCCTGAACTGATTAAATTAGCACCAGTCATCTTAAAAGCCCAGCAGGATTCACGATTTAGAGTCAGTGTGGTATTTACCGGTCAGCATCTGGAATTGGTACAGGATGCGATCGAGTTTTTCCAAATCAAGATTGATCATCATCTGCAAATCATGCAACCTGGCAAAAGTCTAAATATTCTATTAAGCAAGGCATTGACCGAACTCGATCAAGTATATCGTGACATGCCGAAATGTGATGTAATTATAGTGCAAGGGGATACCACCACTGTACTTGCAGGTGCTCTGGTGGCCTTTAACCTGAATATTCATCTGGCGCATGTTGAAGCCGGATTACGCTCTTTTGATCTGATGCATCCATTTCCGGAAGAAGGTAACCGACAACTGGTTTCCCGCTTGGCCCAGTGGCATTTTGCACCGACCCGACGTTCTGCAGAAAATTTGCGTCAGGAAAATATTCGAGACCAGCAGATTTTTATTACCGGTAATACCGTGGTTGATGCTATTTATCATGCCCGTGATTTAATGCAATCTTCTTCTCAGCAGTCTCAGCAAAGGTTAGAGCGAATGGGGCTGAAATTAAGTGAACAAGATAAACTGGTCTTGCTGACCGCGCATCGACGGGAAAATTTTGGTGAAGGTATTCAAAATATCTGTGCCGCCATCCATACACTATGTCGCCGTTATCCAGAGCTGCATTTTGCCTGGCCTGTGCATCTCAATCCGCAGGTATATAAAATTGCCTATCGCGAGTTTCTGGATCATCCGCAGGTACATTTGTTAAAACCTCTGGATTATCCGGACTTACTGGCTGTTTTAGGTGCAGCCTATTTTATTATGACTGATTCAGGCGGTATTCAGGAAGAAAGCCCCACCTATCAAAAACCGGTGCTCATACTGCGGGATGTAACTGAACGCCCGGAAGTGGTTGAAGCAGGTTGTGGAATACTGGTCGGTACCGACCAGGCCAAAATCGTACAAGAGTTTTCTCGTCTAATGGATGATTCAGCCTATTATCGACAACATGCAGAAGTCGAAAATCCATTTGGTGATGGTCATGCTTCGGAACGTATTTTGGAACAGATGCTGCAAGATTTAACAGCCAGAGCTTAGTAATTGATTTTCATCCACAAATAAAGCCAGAGCACACTGGCTTTATTTAAATAATGTGGACCATCAAAAATATAGACACGCTCTCCAGCATAAGCTTTTAACTGTTTTGCAATTTCCCAAGGATAAGCTGCACGAAAGCCGCCTCCCGGTTTAGGCCGGAAAGCTTCGAGAATAATTACAACTCTTTTGTCACCAACCTGATGTTTAAGATTTTGATAAATCACCGCTGCTTCTTCGGGGCTGCGCGTGCCCACACCGACGCCATCCTGAAAAAAAACTTGGGCATTATCAGGCAACCAGCTTTCAAGCCAGTAATGTAAAAACCGTGATTTGCGATCTGCACTATAAATGCTGATCCAGATTGGTCGCTGGAACTCGGCAACATAACGCGCCAGATTGGCAACTCCATGCCAGCTTGGATCAGCTTCTACAGGAAAATAATAAGCAGCAGGCTGAACTGGAAGAGAAGTTTTAATAATCTGTTGGGATTGTAAAAAGAGCTGGTCAATATTTTCACGTGCCACAGGTTCCTGAAAAATGCCTGCCAGACCTAAGATAACCTGCTTGGACCAGGGTTGTTCGGTAATCGTATTCCAGTCCGGCTGATGTTGCCATTGGGCTCCGGGGATTTCTTTAAAAAAGGAGCGTCCGTCTACAATACTCCATTGAGTGACTAAGGTATCGATGCCTAATAAGTGCCAGTTACCGGAGGCGTGACTCATCTGGTCAACCTGCCAGAAAATACCCTCAATTTTAGGCGCTGTTACCGCTTTAGCATCTGCACGTGCCATAAAAAACGCAGAGCCAGTAAAAGCCAAGGCAGGAAGTGCCAGTAACACCAGTAAGCCTAAAATCAGGTATTTTTTCATCATTATTCTTCTTTGGTTTTTTGTGCCTTACGGGTTCTGCGCCAGAACAGCAGCCCTATAATAAGCGCAGCAACAATCACTAGAATAATAGCAATAGTTCGCATGGAAATCTGTTCAATTATCGGGGTTTCTGCTTTTTCTATAGCTGTTTGACTAAGTACGGTAATTTGCCCTTGGGCAGAAATAAACAAGGCCGCAGTATTGTTCGGGATTTTCTGCTGGATTTGCGGCCAAAAGCGGGAAAAATTTTCTACCCCGAGGTTGTTGTCGCTATAAATCCAGAAATTCCCGTTTCTGACGGTGATCAAACTACCATTTGCCGTAGTAGGTAAGTAAAGAATCTGACTGTATTTTTGCAATTCGGATTGATAACGCTGGGCATTCAGCAGGATATTAATGGTTTTAGGTGTACTTGGATTCAGCTGGGTGATATTCAGACCAATTGGATCATTACTGAGCAGCATGTTCTTGGCAACTTGAGCTAGGCTGATCGCGATGGGGGTGGCTACAGGCGTATTCATGGCAATTTCAGGAGTCTTGTCAAAAACTGTAGACAGGCTGATGACTCCCTGTTTCATCTGGTAAGGCAGACTAAGCTTGGATTTTTTAGCATCAATCCATAAGGCATTACCCGCATTAGGTAGACAATTATTGCTATTTAACTGGTTATTACTCACCGTCATGTTAAAGCTGTTGGTATAGGGATAATCTGCACCTACAAATTCAAACTGCCGCTCAACCGGGCTGGAATCCAGTTTTGCCAGACTGGTACTACCTGCGAGTACTTCATTGAGCCAAACCTGTAAGGTCGAGCCTTGTAAGAGTCCGCTTTGCGAACGGAAATTAAGCTGACCCTTTAAAATATCCGTAGCTTCCCAAACAGCAGGAAAGACCAGTGAAATATTTTTGGGAGTATTGTCTAGTTTGAAATCGGAAATGCCCAGATCAGCCAAGCTTTCAAAACGGCGTACACTGGCCCAGTTTGGTCGTGCGACAGGGCCATTTAAACTCGCTGTTGCAGTATTTAGTTGTGCCAGATATTGCTGATTGAGCAGGGCATTGACGGCCATCAATAATTGGGATTCTGAAGAGTATTCAATCGTCAGGCTTGGTACCTGGTTAACCTGATTTAGACTCATCCGTGCTGCGGGTAATTTTGCGGCCGAACGCTGAATATTGATCATGAAATCAGGTGCTGATTCAGGAGTGGTATTTAGCCGCCATTGCACAGGTGTCGCAAAATTCCAGGCAGTTGCCAGCCTACTCATCATGGTGGCTTCCAGGAAATTTGCCGTATTAAAACCTAGCAGTGCCTGTACCGGTTCTGAGCGGTTCAATTGGCTATTGAACAGGACATCCGGGAGTTGATTCAGCTGCATGCTGTTACGCTGCGATTGGTAACTCAGATTTGGTTGAGTCAAGGTAGTCTGTAAATTGCTTGATTCAAGACAAATATTGGCAGTACTTTGTCCAGGTCCTGGTTTTTGTAAAATACTGATATCCAGCCGATGAAAACCGCTGTCGGCAGGGGGGAGGCTAAAATTTAATGTGCCTTTACCACTCAAATTTTGTTGATGAATCAGCTGATTGTCATACCGGACAATCACTGTACTGCTACCCTGTACATCGAACTGACTGCTGAACTGGACATCCTGCCAGCTTTCACCTTTTCCAACATAAAAAAAGTAAGGTGCAGTTTGCTCTACATGCCGTGCAACTACATCATCAAGCTTCCAGGTGGCCGCATAGAGAGGTGCACTAGACAATGCCAAGATAAGTGAAGACATTAATCTCAAAGGAGCTGTTTTTATGTGCATGATCATTTTTTTTCCTTCTTTCGTTCTGTCTTGTACCAAGTAATTCCCTCACCCTTGATTTTGCCTTTTAACATGTCCCAGGCGGCTTTAAAGACAATCAGGAGAAATACTTGTGAATAGGTGAAATAAGCGATAAAGGCATAGAAGTAAAATCGTTTAGGCACTTCTTTTTCCAGACTGAGGGTAAACCAGATCTGGACCAGATAAAGAATAAAGGCCAAGATGAAAAGCAAGGTAAAAGGACCGGGAATTGTAGTGCCATCAATACCGAGTAGACCAACCACCAGCGTCATATGACTTAAGAAGAGGGCTGGCACAAAAATGATGTAACACATAATATTGTTGCCGATTTCCATTCCGATTGGAAAAGGATGCCGGAGCGCTGTTCTTAAATATTTACGGGTTACATAAAAGTTACCTTGAGTCCAACGCGAGCGTTGTTTGATAAAAATATTCAGGTCACCCGGATCCTGTTGCCAGCCTACGGCATAAGGCACCCATTTAATCCGTTTATGTCCCAGAAAAATCCGGTAACTCATTTCGGTGTCATCGACCAAGGATTTTTCGTCAAATCCGCCTAGAATATCGAGTGCATCTCGCCAGATCACATAATTGGTTCCCATTAGGGTGGAAAGACGGAAACGCAGCCAGCGTCCACCCTGAAAAATCCACTGGAAATAGATAAACTCGATAGCGATAAAGGTACTAAGGGGGCTGTCTTTCCAGTTGCGGGTACGAACTTTGCCATTCACTGCGACCAGACTAGAATCTGCCAGCAAGGTCTGGGCAATCAGTCGCACACAATCCGGCTCTGGCGTACTGTCCGCATCATAAACCGCGATCAATTCTCCGCAGGCGTGTTTGAGTCCGTTATTCAAAGTTCTGGATTTACCTTTACCGCCTTGACCTTTAGGCACATTGATGACCCGAATGACTGGAAATTCGGCTGCCATACGATCGGCAATTTCCTGGGTATTGTCTTTAGAGGCATCATTAATCAGCAGTACTTCATAGCTTTCAGCCGGATAATCCTGTGCAGCTAGAGAGCGTAAGGTATCTTCAATCACCAGTGCTTCGTTATATGCCGGCACCAGCACACTTAGCATGGGCCAACGTTCAGGTATCGGCAAATTGGTCAGTTCCTGACTGGCTCGAATCGAATAACGCCAGGCAGAAAAGCTGAGCCAGGCCCAAAAGGCCTGTGGAATCCAGATCCCGATAAAGCCAGTAATAAACAGAATATCGATCATGCTCATGATTTTTTGAACCTCCGCCATAACATGGTGATCAGGAGGATGAGCATTAAGATAACGATCACAACAACGGATGCCCAGGAAGTAGAGGTACCCCAGAAGCTTAATAAATTAGGGTAATGGGTCGAGA
The DNA here is from genome assembly GCF_024129595.1 of Acinetobacter lwoffii. Classification (GTDB taxonomy): domain Bacteria; phylum Pseudomonadota; class Gammaproteobacteria; order Pseudomonadales; family Moraxellaceae; genus Acinetobacter; species Acinetobacter lwoffii_O. Next base: position 98,249 of record NZ_JAMXXS010000009.1, read on the forward strand.
GCACCAGATGTAATGGCAAGATTACGATTCCTGCTGAGAGCAAGATATAGCCGAGTGGATTGGTATGCATCCGGTTCAGTTGGCTGTCAAAGCGTGTATTTAAAAAGGTCCAGGAAATTCCCAATTCAGGATAAGCGATCTCACTTTCGGCAAGTGGCGCCTGAGGATTCAGGATAATTCCGGTACCATTGAAAGCAGTTTGTGGGTAGGCGGTGTAAAATTGTTGCTGACCCGATTGAATTAAACGGGCGGGTAAAGGCAGTTGTCCAGGATTGGCCTGAACAATGTAAAGTCCCGCAGGTAAAGTTTTGAGATTCGGATTCCAGCCATCCTGTATATAGGCAGCCATGGGACGTAGACCTGCACTGGTGGCGAGGGTCGCAAGTCCGCGAAAACGCTTTGGTTCGATACTGCTTAGATCAAGAATCGGGATAGCACCTTCCGAAACCTCCTGTTTGATCTGAAAGTAGATTGACGGTTTCATGAAATTTTCAGGAATGATTAAACCCGGTTTAATAGCCTGATTTTTCATGTTTTGATAAGTTTCGTAATGTATTTGATCAAAGCTAAATATCGGCCATAACTTCCTAGGAGCTGGGAAATAGGCTGGAATTTGCTTAATATCTGAGGAATCTTGCTGCTGAACCGGATCGGCTGTTTTAAGCTCACATTGATAATATTGTTGATAGTAAGAACTCAGTACCGGGTCAGGCAGTGTATTGACTGAAATGATCAGACCGCAGACATGCAAAAAATGACTCATAGGCGTTCCTCCAAGGAGGGTCGGCCCTGATGATGGGGTAAATGAGTAATCTCTGTTTTAATCAGTTCAATCTGTTTGATTTTTTCAATCAGTTGTTTGGAAATAGTAGATTCTCGATCGGCAATCGTAATTACGCGCAAGACCGAGAGCCGGCTATCAGTAAAGGAAAAGTGAGGAACTTCAAACTTATTTTCCAGCACATGGATAATTTTTTGTTGCAACAGTTTTAGTTCATCCACCTGCAACATATCTCTTAATAAACTGTGGTTGGTAATTTCTATATAAATTTCATCGTATTGAGGAATCAGATTCAGATTTAACATATCCTGAACTTGAGTTTGGGTATAGAAATAAGTACTGATAGGTAATGTTTTATGGGTCAGATTTTTACGATAAGTATCCAGTAAATTGTCGGTTTGCCTGTTGGTCGACATCATTTCATAGTAAATACTAAGTAGAAGTGGCGCTACAGGTAGAATAAAAAGCTGCAAGAAGCGAGTATTGATATCCATGCTGTCAGCCTGGACATTAAATAAAATATAACTAGATCTCTTGCGAAAGTCATTATTGCAAGTTTATCCGGTTTACGAGTGCAGCAATTAAGTTAATGCGTAAACCGAATCTTTTCCGTCTAT
>NZ_JAMXXS010000010.1:0-90545 GCF_024129595.1 Acinetobacter lwoffii
GGTCGTTAAAGTGTTTGTTTGCACTCATATTTTAACTGTTAGGACTCAGGTTTTTTTATTTAAAGCAAACTATGGGACAGCAGTGACCTTCAGGTGTCTTTTTTATTACCTCAAACATTTAGCGCACAATGCCGCGCTTCGACTGTTCAAGAGAGTCAATTAGACGTTGTACTTCAGCCACTTCCGGCAAAATTCCTGTACGGATCTGCTCGATTGCTTCCTGAGTTGTTAAACCTGATTTATAAATCAGTTTAAAGGCATCACGTAAACCGCTAATCACTGTCTTTGACCAGCCTTTACGACGCATACCTTCAATATTCATGGCAAATGCATGCGCAGGATTACCTGAAACCATCACATAAGCCGGTACATCTTTCAGAATCAGTGATGCACCACCAATCATGCTATAAGAATCAATCTTACAGAACTGATGAATGCCCGAGTTTCCGCCAATGACGACGTAATCCCCGACATGGACATGTCCAGCCACACCGACGTTATTGGCAAAGATATTATAATCTCCAACCATACAGTCATGTGCAATATGAGTATTGACCATGAGCAGGTTATGACTACCGATCTTGGTCAGGCTCTGGTCCTGAACCGTACCACGATGCAGACTGCAATGCTCACGAATCTTGTTGTGATCGCCAATCTCAAGCCAGGTTTCTTCACCAGCATACTTAAGATCCTGACACACCTCGCCTACACTGGCGAACTGGAAAATTTCATTATATTCACCTATACGCGTATAGCCACCCACCACCACGTGTGAATGAAGTTTGCTACCCGCACCAATAGTGACATTTGGCCCGATAATACAATATGGGCCAATTTCTACATCAGCAGCAATGACTGCTGACGGGTCAATAATGGCAGTTGGATGAATAAGGGGATTATTGCTCATGCCTGCTCGACTTTTTGATGCGAAACCATAATTTCCGCGGTTGTTGCGACGACGCCATCTACAGTGGCAATACAATTATATTTGTAAATGCCCCGCTTTTGCATCACTAATTCAGATTTTAAAACCAATTGGTCACCTGCAACCACCTGTTTTTTAAATCTAACTTTTTCCGCACCGGCAAACAGGAACAAAGAACCCTCACTTGGCACTTCGTTATTCATCACAAAACCCAGAATTCCAGAGATTTGTGCCAGCGCTTCAACAATCAGTACACCCGGCATAATTGGATAATTCGGAAAATGACCCTGTAAAAACTCTTCATTAATTGAGACGTTTTTATAACCAACAATGCCATTATCGGTAATTTCGACAACGCGATCAACCAATAAAAATGGATAGCGATGGGGCAAATATTCACGAATCTTTTGAATATTCATTGGCAATTCAGGCTTCGTGAATGTAGGCAAATTCGACTCTGTCATCATAATTATTTACGCAACTTAAATGTTGATTCAATGGACTCAATCTGAGATTGCATATGATCTAGTCGTTTGATCACCTGGGTCAATGGCACATCTGCTAATTGTCTGAGGCGAACCACGGTACGTTTCCATTTCTGGTTTTCAAACAGACCAATCCCGGATGAATATTTTCCAGCTTCAGAAATATTATTTGTCACCATTGACATTCCGGTCAACGTCACATTATCGGCAATATTCAAGTGTCCAGAAATCGCGGAAGCACCACCAATGATACAGTTTTTGCCAATCGAGGTACTTCCTGCTACCGCAGTTTTTGCAGCAATGGCGGTATGTGCACCAATTTTAACGTTATGCGCGATTTGCACAAGATTATCAATGATAACACCCTGTTGCAAAATCGTATCATCCAGCGCACCACGGTCTACGCTACAATTTGACCCAATACGCACATCATCCTCAATGCGTACAGAACCTAATTGCGCAATACGGTGCCATTTACCCTGATAAGGTGCAAAACCAAACCCTTCGCTGCCAATCACGCTATTGGCATGAATACGTACCCGATTACCAATTTTTGCTGTGCCGGCGAGGGTCACATGTGAGTCAATAAAACAGTCCTGACCGATCTCGACCTCATCATCGATCTGCACATGCGCCTGAACAATCGTATTCGCACCCACGACACAATGCTCACCAATCACCACATAATGACCAATATAAGCATCGTCCGCAATCACTGCCGACGGGTGAATTTGAGCAGTACTCTCAATGCCGCGCTGGCGATGTTTTTTCTCAAAGACATGCGTCAGAATCGCGAAAGCCAGATAGGGATTTGCCACAACAATAAAGTTTTGATGTGAAGTTATCTGTTGTTTTAGTTCAGCCGTGACAATTAAAGCACCTGCCTGACTTTGATTGGCCTGCTCTACATATTTATCGACATTCACAAATGCCAGATCGTGTGAAGTTGCCTGTTCAAGACTGGCCAAAGCGCTCAAACGTAAATCTGTCTGACCTATGCACTCGCCCTGAACCAGGCGAGCGAGATCAGCTAACTGAAGCTGTTGATGATTCATTGATTATTTAATTGCATTAACCTTTTGAATCATTTTATCAGTTAAATCATATTTAGCATCATAAGCAAGCGCTGAATTTTTATTTAAAACCACATCCAGGTTGTTTTCTCTACGCAATTGTTCAGCAATTTGCTTTACCCGTGCATCAAATACAATTCGGATCTGCTGAATCGAGCTTTGGACATTCGTCTGTACAGATTGCTGTAACTGATTCAATTCTTGTAACTTAGCCTGATATTGCGCAGACATTTTCTGTTTTTCAGTTTCACTGAGCTTGGTATTGGATTGAGCACGTTGCTGCAAAGCTTCTAGCTCTTTGCTGAGTTGCTCAATCTTGGTGGTTTGTGGCTGAATTTTTTGCTGAAATATCGTGTTTTGTTGTTTCAGATATGTACTACCTTCAACCACACGCTCCAAGTCAATTACCCCCATGCTAGCCGCTTGAGTCAAAGGAGCAACACTTGCCAAAGCCAGGCTCATTGCCATAATCATTTTTTTCATATTCTTACTCATTCAAAAAAATTTGCTCACAAAACCTAAAGGCTTTATGAGCAAAATTTAGTTTCTAGGTCAAAACGATTTTAGAAAGTACGTCCAATTTCGAACTGGATGTTTTTAGTATCATCACCGTCTTTTTTATTCAACGGATAAGCATAGCTAAGTGATAATGGTCCAATCATAGTGATCCAGGTGAAACCTGCACCCACGCTATAGCGCATATTATCTGCATCGAAACCGAAGTTATCTTTACAGTACTGCTTTCCATTTACTGAAGTGCCATTAACGAAAATATTTTCATTTGATACATCACATTGGGTATCAAACACTTGTGCACCTTCAGCAAAGATGACTGGACGAACCTGACGTGCCCAATCCCCTTTAAATGGTACTGGAAGCACTAATTCGGTACCAAATTGAATTAGTGCATTACCACCTACTTCCTCAGGAGAAGGATCCGTTTGACCTGTATCAGAGAAATATACACCTGGATATTTAGGACCTAATGTACTATTTTCATAACCACGAACCGAACCAAAACCACCTGCATAGAAATTCTTGTAGAATGGCAAGTCATTACCATAACCCAACTTACCATAACCGCGCAGGACAAAATCTTTGCCTAATGGGAAAAATGCCTGAGCGTCATAAGTGACTTTTTGATACTCGACATCACTACCTGGCAAGGCAATTTCAGCATTGACACGATGTGACATACCCGTTGTCGGGAACATCGGTCTATTTAAGGTATTATAAGACCAACCTAAATTAAGGTTATAAGTCAAAAAATCACCCTGGAATTCTTGACCATATGGAACTGGATTAGGGCAAGGCTGGTAACCAGTAACATTCCCAGCAGAATCTTTAATTGGAACTAATGCTTGAGGACAATACTCACCACTTTTTGTTTCTTTTCCGCCATTACGTTCCAAATAATCAGCAACATAAGTCGACACATATGGACCAGTGGTTACATCCGTCTGATCAACATTCAGACCCAAACTAACACTTTGATTTTCATCAATTGGATAACCAAAGTTAATCCCACCACCAAAACTATCCGTCACATAGTTGTTGACGTTATAGTCATCATCAAGCTTGGTTTTACGGTAATACATGTTATAGCCGCGACGCACACCATCAATGGTGAAGTACGGGTCCATCACGCTCAAGTTATAATAATCTTGCGTTTCAGAACGCGACAAATCGATTGAAACACTATTCCCTGTACCCAGGAAGTTGGTTTGACTTAAACCTGCCTGGAAAGTTACACCACCGCTTTGCGAGAAACCAACTGCAAGAGTACTGGTTCCTGAATGCTGCTCTTCAACGGCAACATTCAAGTCCACCTGATCTGGCGCACCCGGAATACGTGCAGGTTTGATATCGACAGTTTTAAAGAACCCGGTACGCTCCAGACGAACCTTAGACAGGTCAATCTTTTCATTGCTTGCAAGTGCACCTTCCATTTGGCGCATTTCACGACGTAATACTTCATCCGCAGTTTTAGTATTACCAGTAAAATTAATACGTCGTACCGTGACTTGCTGCCCCGGATTAATATAATAATTTAGATCAACCAGTTTGGTTTCGTTGTTAATTTGAGGAACAATGTTAACTTCTGCATAGTAATAACCTGCGTTACCATACTTACGCTGTAATAACTGCTTAACCGCGTTAACTTTTTCCTGCGAATAAATTTCGCCTTCTTTGAAAATTTGTAAAGCCTGCAATTCTTCAGTCTTATAAAGTGCATCACCTAAATATTTGGTTTGACCAAATTTAAATTGCTCGCCTTCATCCACAGAAACTTCGATAAAAACATTCTTTTTATCTTCACTCAAATTAAGGCTGGAATTGGTAATATTAAAGTTGATATAGCCGCGATTCAGATACATGGCACGCAAAGCTTCTAGGCTTGCCGCCATCTTTTCACGTGCATAACGGTCATTACGGGAAATGACCGAACTCCAGCCACTTTCTTTTACGGCAAAAGCCTGCTTGATATCAGACTCTTTAAATACAGTATTCCCGATAATATTGATATCGAAAACTTTGGCCGCTTTACCTTCAATAAAATCAATCAGCAATTCAACACGGTTATTTGGTCGAGGCGTCGTGGTGACCGTAATATCGGCATCATAACGACCTTGCTGCATGTATTGCTGTTCAAGTTCAGTTTCAATGGTTTGCAGTGCTGATTTTTTCAGCACTTCGCCTTCAGCCAGACCCATTTTTTTCAGGCCTTCTTCAAGTGCTTCCTTAGGAATCAGCTTATTGCCTTTCAATTCGATTTTCGAAATAACCGGGCGTTCAACCACTTGGAAAACCAAGGTATTGCCCTGCTGAACGGCTTTAATGTCATCAAACAGGCCTGATGCATACATGCTACGAATTGCATTGGCAATGATTGGATCATTGACCCGATCACCACTGTTAATTGGCACTAGGCCATACACATTGTCAGGAGTTAAACGTACTAATCCATCAAATTTTATATCTTGTACAATGAATTCATCTGCTGCATATACTTGTTGTGCTACTGCCATTGCACTAACGAGTGCCAGAGGCATAAATAAATGTGTGTGCTGCATGCCAGTCTTTTCCGCTGTTAATTTATTCCATTTACGTTGTTATAAACGCATAAAATCATTAAATAATGCCAGAAGCATCATACTGCCGAGCAGTACCATACCAATTTTTAGTCCAACCAATTGTATTTGTTCGGAAACAGGTTTACCACGAATTAATTCAACAAAATAGTAAACCAGATGTCCGCCATCAAGCATTGGAATGGGTAGTAGATTTAATATTCCTAAACTTACACTCATTAGCGCCATAAAGGAAATAAAAGTTTCCCAGCCCATTTCTGCGCTTTGTCCTGCCACTTTGGCAATGGTAATTGGACCTGATAAATTATCCAGACCAATCAGACCGCGTACCATTTTGACAATCGAGTTCAGAATCATCGAAGATAAATGTGCTGTTTTATCAAATGCCATTACCAGTGCTTCGCCTAGCGAGTAATGAATGGTCTGTTTATATTCTGCAGGAATGTTCAGTTTACCCGGATCGCTTTGTACGCCCAGCATACCAGTCACATTGCCCATATTGTCACGTTTACCTTGTGGCATGACTTCCAGCTGAACCACCTGATTTTCGCGTAGTACATCCATTTTGAGTAATTTTTCTGGAGATGCCTGTACCACCTGCACCACATCAAACCAGTCTTTCATCTGAACGCCGTCAATAGCCAGAATCTTGTCGCCTTCTTTCAAACCTTGACGGATGGCTGCACCATCTTCACTCAGTTTGCTAATTACAGCCGGAATTTCTGGCCGATAAGGCAAGAAACCCAAACTTTCAAGTGGCGATTGACTTTGATCTTTTAAATAGTTTTGAATCGGCAACTGGAACAGTTTGTTTTCACCAGCACGATCTGCCTGAATAGAAACCACGCCAGTTTCACCAACACGATCCACCAAGGCATAACTGAGTTTTTCCCAAGTTTCTACCTGAGTACCATCCACAGCTATAATTTTGTCGCCCGGCTGCATTTGTACTGTTGCAGCAGGTGTATTTGGTAAAACTTTGCCTACCCGGGTATTGAGCTGTTCTTGTGCCGGTAAAAACAACACCCAGAACAGAAGGACTGCAAAAATCAGGTTGATCAACGGTCCCGCTGCCACGATGGCAATCCGCTTCCAAGGATGCTGACGATTGAAGGCTTTGGGTAAGTCTTCTTCAGCGACATTACCTTCACGTTCATCCAGCATCTTGACATAGCCACCCAAAGGCAAGGCAGACAATTGATACTGAATTCCGGATTTTTTCGAGGTCCATTTTAATAATGTTGGCCCAAATCCAATCGAATAGACCAAGACTTTAACGCCCAGTTTACGCGCCACAATATAGTGACCGAACTCGTGAATCGCAATTAAGGGACCGAGTAAGAGAATTGCAGCGGCAATCATAAACAAGGCATTCATATCTTAACTTCCTTTATTCACAACATATTGCTGTGATAAACCTCGCGCCATTTGATCTGCTTGCAAGATAGCCTCCAGATCATGTGCGGGTTGATTGTCCATCTGATTTAGGACGTGCTCAACTACCTGAGGAATTTGGGTAAATCTGATCTGTTGATTTAAAAATGCAGCAACTGCAATTTCATTGGCCGCATTTAAAATTGTCGGTGCAATTCCGCCACTCTGCATGGCCTGACGGGCCAATTTTAATGCAGGGAAACGGAGCATATCCGGTTCTTGAAAATTAAGTTGTGAATGCATAAACAGATCCAGTGGCGCCACATGCGTACTAATACGCTCAGGCCATGCCAATGCATGTGCAATAGGCGTGCCCATATCCGGATTACCCATTTGTGCCAAAGTCGAACCATCAACGTATTGAACCATGGAGTGAATAATACTCTGTGGATGCACAACAACTGTAACAAATTGTTCTTGAACTGCAAACAAATGACAGGCTTCGATCAATTCTAAACCTTTATTCATTAAGGTAGCAGAATCGACTGAAATTTTTTGCCCCATGGACCAGTTAGGATGCTTGCAGGCTTGAGCAGGTGTAACCTCTTCAAGTTGCTGCATGCTGTGGTTCAGAAACGGCCCACCCGACGCGGTCAGCAGAATCTGGGATACACCCAGTTTAGGCTTGCCATGACGCTCTGCCTCAAAATAATGCTGTGGCAGACATTGGAAAATCGCGTTATGTTCAGAGTCAACGGGAAGCAGTAATGCCCCATGATCGCGCGCTGCCTGCATCATGATGTCACCCGACATCACCAAAGCTTCTTTATTGGCCAGCAGTACTCGCTTACCCGCTTTCACTGCAGCCAATGTCGGCAACAATCCTGCAGCACCAACGATTGCCGCCATGACGATATCAACATCCGCGTGTTCAGCCACAGCAATTAAGCCGGCTTCATCTTGCAGAATTTCAATATCAGATAAATGGTGTTGCTGAAGTAGTTTTGAAAGTTCATCTACTTTTTCAGCCGGCACCACCGCCATTTTAGGACGGTATTGCCGACAAATTTCGACCAGCTCCTCGATACGACTTTGCGCGGTCACAGCAAAAACCGAGTATGCTTCAGGATGTCGCTGCAAGATTTTTAAAGTACTTTGACCAATGGAACCTGTAGCACCCAGTATACAAACTGCTTGTGACATTTATAAATCTACACCAATAAGTTTTAAAACAGCCATACCTGCTGCAAAGATCGGAGCTGCAGCAAGCAAAGAATCAATACGATCCAGCACCCCGCCATGTCCTGGCAAAATGCGACCTGAATCCTTAATACCGGCACGACGTTTGATCATGGATTCAAACAGATCACCCAGTACCGAACTAAATACCGTAACGACAGATAAAATCAGGAATAAAGTCAGTTCTGGCCAGGTCATATCCAGATAAAGCAAGGCAACTGCCGTTACAATCAGCATTGAGGTAACGATACCGCCGTAAAGTCCTTCTACCGATTTGTTAGGACTAACATTCGGCGCCAACTTTTTCTTGCCGAGTTTACGACCCACAAAATATGCACCACTATCTGCGCCCCATACCAGTAGAAACAGGTACATTAGCCACCACGGTGAACTTTGCCAGACAGAGAAAATTGCAGTAACTGCAGCAGAAATCAGAACTACACCGATTCCGTGTAGGCTAGTGTTATACCAGCCATCATATTCAGGATAGGTTTTAACCCAGTAAATACTCAGTAACCAGGTAATAATAGAAGCTACCCATAACAATAAGGCAACTTCGGCAAAATACAATGCCAAAGCGGAAAGTGCTGCAGTGAGCACCCCATATCCCCAAGCAACAGGTTTGATGACATGTTTAAATTTTCGCGGCATGAGTTTGAACCACTCATAACCGGCCACCCCAGCAGCAAGAACCATCAATACAAACATTGGATAATGTGATTCGGTAGCAAACATACAGCTCAGTACAACTGCTACCAACACCAATGCGGTTATAATCCGCTCAAACATGTACTAATTCTCAAGTTTTTCCTGACGAATCTGTTCTGATGTTTTACCAAAACGACGTTCACGTCCACCGAATACGGCAAGTGCATCATCAAGTTCTTCAACGGTAAATTCTGGCCATAGCGTCTCAGTGAAATAAAGCTCTGCATAGGCTGCCTGCCACAACAGGAAATTCGACAGACGGAAATCTCCACCCGTACGAATCAGCAGATCAACTGCAGGTAAATCACCGAGGCTGACATATTGACCAAATACATCAGTATTAATTGCATCAAGATCTAATTTATTTGTTAAAACATCGCTGGCAATTCGCTGTGCAGCTTGTGCCATATCCCACATACCACCATAACTGATTGCAATAGTGAGTGTCATACTATTGAAATTAGCAGTCCTTTCTTCGGCATACAACATAAGTCCCTGTAATTCTGGGGACAAACGGCTGCGATCACCGATAAAGCGTAAGGCAATATTGAATTTTTCCATGCGGGGCAATTGTTCATGAATGGTATCAACCAGCAATTTCATGAGCAATTCAACTTCAAACTGTGGACGATTCCAGTTTTCACTTGAAAAGGCAAATACAGTTAAAGCCTGGATATTTCTTTTTTTACAGTGTTCAACAATCGGATCCAGAACCGTTTTTCCTTCACGGTGTCCATCACCTTTTTGCATCTGATTTTTTTTGGCAAAACGATTGTTGCCATCCATGATGATGGCAACATGTTTCGGAAGACGGGGATTTTCTTCAGCAACGGTCATCGATGAATTAGACCTTCATCAATTCAGCTTCTTTCGCAGCCAAGCGCTTGTCAACTTCAGCAACAAATTTGTCGGTAATTTTCTGGATTTCGTCAGCAGCACGACGCTCTTCATCTTCAGAAATTTCTTTTTCTTTCAACAAAGCTTTGATATCGCCCAATACATCACGACGAATGTTACGGATCGCTACTTTGGCATTTTCTGCTTCATTACGCGCAACTTTTTGCATGTCACGACGCGTTTCTTCAGTCAACGCAGCCATCGGTACACGAATCGCATCTGCTGTAATTGGGTTTAGACCCAAATCAGATTCACGAATCGCTTTATCAATTGCAGAAACCATTGAACGTTCGAAAGGCTGGATTAACAAAGTACGTGAATCTTCAACACCTACGTTTGCCACCTGGTTCAATGGAACGTCTGAACCATAGTAAGAAACCATCACGTTATTTAAAATTGATGGATGCGCACGACCGGTACGAACTTTTGCAAAACCATGCTCTAGAGATTCTAGAGTTTTGTTCATACGGTCTTCGCTGTCTTTTTTAAGATCGTTAATCATATGATCTTCCTTACTTAATTCTTGAAAAGAGGTTATTACTAAATTAGCGTGTAGTATAAAGTGCTTTGGTGCTCACGTCATTAATTGGTAACGTGAGTCCCTTCTTTTTCACCCATCACAACGGAAAGCAATGCGCCAGATTTATTCATATCGAATACTTGTAGCGGCACATTGTGATCACGACATAAACAGATTGCAGTTAAGTCCATCACACCCAGCTTTTCGTCCAGAACTTGGTCAAAAGTCAATGTGTCATATTTAACCGCATCATCATATTTGCTTGGATCTTTATTATATACGCCATCAACTTTGGTCGCTTTCAAGATCAAGTCTGATTCGATTTCAATACCACGTAAACAGGCAGCTGTATCTGTCGTAAAGAACGGATTACCTGTACCTGCCACGAATACACACACTTCACCCTGAGTCAGGTGACGGATTGCATCACGGCTTGAGTAAGACTCAACCACGGCACCAATTGGCAATGCAGACATTAAACGGGTTTTAATATTACGGCGCACCAAAGCGTCGCGAAGTGCCAAACCGTTCATGACTGTTGCTAGCATACCCATCTGGTCGCCAGTTACACGACCAACTAGACCATCTTTTTGTAGCTGGCTACCGCGATACAGGTTACCACCACCCACAACAATACCTACTTGTACGCCTAAACCCACGAGGTGCGCAATAGAAAGTGACATCTGATCGAGCACTTGTGCATCGATCCCCATGTCTTTATTGCCTGCCAGCGCTTCACCAGAAAGCTTTAACAGGATGCGACCAAAGCGTGGCTTTTTAGAATCCAACATCATCAAACTCCAAAGTATTCAATTTAATTTTTTTTAATTCAAAATCTTAAGCAGACTTGATTGAAATGAGTTTTGCGTACAGATCGTATTCATCTGCATCGGTAATCTCGACTTCAAGTAAATCCCCTGCCTTAATGACGCTTTTATCGATATCTTCAACAAAAACATTGCCATCAATTTCAGGTGCATCTGCATAAGAACGCGCAACCGCTACCGGGAATTCGTCTTCCAGGTCATCTACCAGCACAGTCATGGTCTGACCGATACGTTTTTGGAGTTTGGCTGCCGAGATTTCTTGCTGAACCTGCATGAAACGCTCATAACGCTCTTGTTTAATTTCTTCAGGAACGTGATCTGGCAAATCATTTGCGGTCGCACCTTCAACTGGCGAATAGGTGAAACATCCCACACGATCCAGCTGGGCTTCTTTCAACCAGTCCAATAGCATCTGGAAGTCTTCTTCGGTTTCACCCGGGAAGCCCACCACAAATGTTGAACGGAGTACCAAATCAGGACATTTCTCACGCCAGATTTTCAAACGCTCCAGTGTATTTTCACTGTGCGCAGGTCGTTTCATTAGTTTGAGAATTTTTGGACTTGCGTGCTGGAATGGAATATCCAGATAAGGCAGGATTTTGCCTTGTGCCATCAGGTCAATTACTGCATCTACATGCGGATACGGGTAAACATAGTGCAAACGCACCCAGATTCCCAACTGACCTAATGCTTCACACATGTCATAGAATTTGGTTTTAACCGGCTGGCCATTCCAGAAATCCAGCTTGTATTTCGTGTCCAGGCCATAAGCAGAAGTATCCTGGGAGATGACGAGTACTTCTTTTACACCGGCACGTTTCAGCGCTGCAGCTTCTTCAAGCACAGAACCAACTGGACGTGAGACCAGATCGCCACGCATGCTTGGAATAATACAGAAAGTACAACGATGGTTGCAGCCTTCGGATATTTTCAGATAAGCATAATGTTTTGGCGTCAGGCGGATGCCTTGTTCTGGAACCAGATCAATAAATGGATTGTGTTTTGGCGGCTCAGGCACGTATTGATGAACCGCATCCATAACTTCTTTATATGCCGCTGCACCTGTCACTTTCAGGACATTGGGATGCATTTGGCGAATCTTGGCTTCGTCTTTACCTAGACAACCTGTTACGATCACGCGACCATTCGCGCTCATCGCCTCACCAATCGCATCTAGCGATTCTTGCACTGCGGATTCAATGAAACCACAGGTATTTACTACAACTAAATCAGCACCGTCATAATCCGAAGCGACGTCATAACCTTCAGTCTTTAACTGGGTTAAAATACGTTCAGAATCTACCAATGCCTTAGGACAACCTAAAGATACAAAACCGACTTTGGGGGACTTCATGAATTTTCGCTCTACTAGAATGCGCGTATTGTATGTCTTTTCGCATCATAAAAATAGTTGAAAACCTGACTCTTTGCATCATGCACTAAAATATTGCCATAAAATATTCAACATACTTACCAATGCACCAAAATGAATCATTTTAGATTTACAGCCTCAATTTAATCCGCTATATCTAAGATGAATTGTGTTGCTCTGTCACATTTCTGCATTTCATCGCAATAAATAATCTCTAGTCATAAAAGTTGGCGTGCATCTTGCATCAAATCAGAACTTAAAATTGATTAAATTGCTTTATGAAGATGCCATTGCGCCATTTTAATACAGGAACAAACCCGCGAATGGATCAAATTATTCCGATCGACTATCGTGCTTTAGTGGACAATATGACCACGTGTATCTTATTGATAGACCGCGATCTTAATATTTATTATCTGAATTCTGCCTGTGAAGCCTTATTTGATGTGAGCTTATTCCGCGCGAGCGGCACATCTGTGCTCAATATTTTGCAAAACCCGACAGATGAGTTCAATACCGAAGAAGCCCTGAATAATACTTTAACTACGGGACAACCTTATACACGCCGCGAAGCCACTATTCTGGTCAACTTTAAAGACATTCATGTTGACTACACTGTTTCTCAGCTAAATCTGGGTAAACCTTATCATCCGTTGCTGCTCATTGAACTCAATCCTCGCGATCGCATGTTAAAAATCTCGCGTGAAGAAAATCTGCTGCAACAGCATCAGGTAGCGCGTCAGCTGATTCGCGGTGTTGCGCATGAAATCAAGAATCCCTTGGGTGGCATTCGCGGGGCGACTCAACTCCTGGCACGCAGTTTGAATGATCCACAATACAAAGAATTTACCGACATTATTATTAGCGAAGTGGATCGACTGAGAAATCTGGCCGATACCATGCTCGGTTCACGCCAGCTTCCGAGCTATGAGCTGGTCAATGTGCATGAACCTCTGGAACGAGTACGCTCACTGATTGCCAATCAGACCAAAAAGAAAATCAAGATTACCCGGGATTACGACCTGTCCTTGCCTGAAGTGCTGGCAGACCGTGATCAATTGATTCAGGTCATTTTGAATATTTGCGCCAATGCCGTACAGGCCATGACCGAGAACAAGCAATTCTTTGTCGAACATCAACCGGAACTGATTTTAAGAACCCGGATTCAGCGTCTCTTTACCATTAACGGGGTGATTCACCGCTCTGTAGTACGGATTGATATTGAAGATAATGGCCCAGGTGTTCCGGAAGAGATTATCGAATCGGTGTTTTATCCGCTGGTCACCAGCCGTGCCAAAGGGACCGGACTGGGCCTCAGTATTGCTCAAAATATTATTCATCAGCACAACGGCATGATCGAGTGTCAGTCTGTGGCTGGAAAAACCGTCTTTAGCTTATATTTACCTTGGGAGTCAAATCATGTCGCGAAATAAAATATGGGTGATTGATGACGATCGTGCCATGCGCTGGGTACTGGAAAAGACCTTTAAAGAAGAAGGTCTGGATGTTACCAGTTTTGAAGAAGCACAATCTGCACTGGATCAACTGAGTCTGGAAGCACCCGATGTGATTCTGACCGACATCCGTATGCCTGGGATTGATGGTCTTACCTTCCTGGGCAAGGTCAAACACAATTATCCTGACTTGCCTGTGATTATTATGACGGCACATTCAGACTTAGAGTCGGCTGTATCCAGCTATCAAACTGGTGCTTTTGAATATTTACCTAAGCCTTTTGATATTGATGAAGCATTGGCACTGGTGAATCGTGCGATTTTACATATCACCAAGCTACAGCAACAAGAATCGGCAAAAGCGGCTCCACCGATTCAATCTACCGAGATTATTGGTGAATCGCCTGCCATGCAGGAAGTGTTTCGTGCCATTGGCCGTTTATCACAATCGCATATTACCGTGTTGATTAATGGTGAATCGGGTACGGGTAAAGAACTGGTGGCTCATGCCTTGCATCGTCATTCACCACGTAGTGCCAAACCTTTTATTGCGCTCAATATGGCGGCGATTCCAAAAGACCTGATCGAAACTGAACTGTTCGGCCATGAAAAAGGGGCATTTACCGGTGCCAACACCCAACGTCAGGGTCGTTTTGAACAGGCCAATGGCGGCACGCTGTTTTTAGATGAAATTGGCGATATGCCATTTGAGACCCAGACCCGTTTACTGCGTGTACTCGCAGATGGTGAATTTTACCGAGTTGGCGGTCATATTCCGGTTAAGGTCGATGTGCGTATCGTGGCAGCGACACATCAGGATCTGGAAAAACTGGTTCATGAGGGTCGCTTCCGTGAAGACTTGTATCATCGACTGAATGTAATTCGTATTCATATTCCAAAACTGGCACATCGCAGTGAAGATATTCCGATGTTGGCGCAGCATTTTCTGGCACGTGCCGGGAAGGAACTTGGGGTCAATCCAAAGATTTTGCGTCCTGAAACCCAGGAATATATGCAAAAATTGCCGTGGCAAGGTAACGTACGTCAACTTGAAAATACCTGTCGCTGGCTGACAGTAATGATCACAGGCCGTGAAGTCTATCCTGAAGACTTGCCACCTGAACTAAAACAGATTCCAATTCATCAGCAGGATCCGGGCGCGCCAATTCCAACGCTGAACCAGATCGCACCGCATCACTGGGATGAATTACTGGGTCAATGGGCGATGCAGAAACTCAAAAACGGTGAAATGAAACTTCTGGATGTTGCGACGCCGATGTTTGAACGCACCTTGATTAATGCAGCCTTGCAACAAACCCGTGGCCGTAAACGTCATGCCGCAGAACTTTTAGGTTGGGGTCGTAATACTTTAACGCGCAAGCTTAAAGAACTGGGCATGGATACTACGGATGATGAAATCGAAGAAGAAATAGAAAGTTAATCTTTCCATATAAAAAAGCGCCGATTGGCGCTTTTTTGTTAATGATAATTTATGCAGTAAAACCCACATAGCGGAAATACCCATCTATGCCCAGATCAGACTTATAGATCAGATAATCTGGATAAGTCGCCTGGGTGATTTCATCCAGCATATTCACCTGATCATCATTGGCATGCAGATCATCTACAGAACGCGGCATGCTGTGCTCGAATTCATCGGTCATATATTCAAAGCCAATATCCATGGCAATAAACAGGGTATGTTCACAAGGTTGCACATATTGCTCTTCTGCCCAATCAATCACGTTGTGCTGACAATGCGGACAAGCAATATTATCGGTGGCCTGAATCGAGAGTGGAATAAGTTGATAAGCCATATAAAAATCAATCTGTTTGCTATTCGTATATTTTAGCAAATTTTATGGACTGACTTTATTCAATTAAAAGTCTCGACGATAAAAAAGGGAATTTTCAGATTCCCTTTTTGTATTGATAGATCTCAATGATTAATTACTTATGAGCAGCCTTATAACGTGATAGTGCAGTGACGGCTACTGCCGATACGACCACTGCTGGTAAACTTGCCACAAGAATACCTGTGGTGCCCAAACCTAATGCCAGAATTTTTCCAGTTAATAATGGTCCAGTCATCGCCCCTAAACGCCCTAAAGAGATCGCACTGCCCACGCCTGTCACTTTGCCTGCGCCTGAGTAAAAAATCGGTGAGATCCCATATAGAATAAATTGACCACCCGTAGAGAAAATGCCACCCATGACTCCCGCCAAAATTAATAACGGAATAGAAGTTGTGGTGAATAACAATACCAAGGCAACAAACAAGCCACTATAAATGATGGTCGCCATTTGCCAAAGCTTTAAACGATCCAGTAAATAACCTAGGCTCAGGGTTCCAATAACCGCGCCCACCTGGAACACCAACATCACCAGAAATGCCTGTTGTTTCTGCAAACCTTGTTCCATAAGCAAGTTAGGTAACCAGCTGATCAAAATATAATTGATCATCAAGGTAAAAAAGAAACCAACCCAAAGAGGCACTGTATTTTTATACTGTTGCTGCTTGAACAACACCTCAACCATACCCGGCACAGCTTCTCCAGAGACCTGAACCTCCGCATTCACCTTAGGTTTATCTTTAAGAATAAACGCCATTAATGGAATCAGTGCTAAAGGTGTTAATCCCCCAATCAGGAATAAGGTTTGCCATTGAATCTCTGGAAGCAGCATGGCCAGACCGGCAACAAAGATCGCCCCTACCGGTAAACCACAATACATCAGACTATTTAGCTTGCCACGGTTGGCTTCGGTTGCTTCATCACCGACGACTGAAATCATGGTTGGCATTGCCGCACCTAAACCCAGACCAGTAAAGAAACGCGCTGCATATAAAACTTCGATGCTGGGCGCAATTGCAGTCAGCGACATGAACAGACCAAAAATAGTCACAGAAAGCATCAGGACTTTCTTTTGTCCTAGATAATCTGCAATACGTCCGCCAAAGAATGCACCAAACAGCATTCCAAAGACACCCAGACTAAATACATAGCCCATTTGGATTTGATCTAAACTAAAGCTTGCCGCAATTCCTTTCGCTGCAATCCCGGGAGCTTGAAGGTCAAAACCTTCAAAAAATGCGACCCAAAAATATAAGAATATGGTTAATATTTTTTGGGCTTTTCCGCTATATGGCTGCGCCATGACTGATCTCCATCAATAATTCACAAACCGTTTGATAGTGTGACGATCCGTTGCATTATTCTTAACCTAATCTTGATAGAGAAATAGCACGACAATAGTCGGGTTTAAGCACATCAACATGTGTAAATACCCTCCAAATTAGACCTAAAAGATTGTATTTATAGACTTAACACATCTTAATAATATTTATTATATATATTTATCAAAGACTTAATTTAATTGTAGTTATTTTTAATTCAACGATAGTCAAAACTTATACAAAACTACAAGTCGATAAAAAGCCCGCTTAACGCGGGCTTTTCTAGCTCAAAATCTTAAGCAGATTTCTTTGCTTGTGCATTCTTACGAATTGTAATCATCACCAGTTGAACTGCTGCAGGCGTTACACCCGGAATACGGCTGGCTTGCGCCAATGTTTCAGGACGAACATCTTTCAGTTTCAGGGTAATTTCACGTGAAAGACCCGACACGATGTCATAATCAAAATCCGCAGGAATACGGGTTTCTTCAAGACGTTTCATTTGTGCGACGTCTTCATGCTGACGATTAATATAACCCGCATATTTCACTGCAATTTCAATTTGCTCACCGACAAATGGTGATACTTCAGAATTGGTTAACTCTGCAATTTGAGCAAATGAAATGTTTGGACGTTTCAACAAATCAATCGCCGAACATTCTTTAGACAGGTCTGCACCGGTCATCTCAACGAATTTCTTACCCATTGGGTTATTTGGTGCGGCCCACAAGTGTTGCAAACGGCCTGTTTCTTTTTCCACTGCTTCCATTTTCTCACAGTACACTGCCCAACGCGCGTCATCCACCAGACCCATTTCACGACCAATGGCTGTTAAACGCTGATCTGCGTTATCTTCACGCAGCATCAAACGGTATTCGGCACGTGAGGTGAACATACGGTATGGTTCTTTGGTACCTAATGTGATCAGGTCATCGACCAGAACACCCATGTATGCTTCATCACGTTTTGGCGTCCATTGCTCCTGATCCCAAGCACGGCGTGCAGCGTTCAAGCCTGCAAGCAAACCCTGCGCACCCGCTTCTTCATAACCGGTTGTGCCGTTGATTTGACCGGCGAAATACAAGTTATTAATTGCTTTGGTTTCAAGGGTAAATTTCAACGCTTGTGGGTTGAAGTAATCGTATTCAATGGCATAGCCCGGACGAAGAATGTGCGCATTTTCCATACCACGGATCGAGCGAACCAGTTCAAACTGAACGTCGAACGGTAAAGAAGTCGAAATACCATTTGGATAAAGCTCATGTGTATCCAAGCCTTCAGGCTCCAAGAAGACTTGGTGAGAATCTTTATCGGCAAAACGGTGAATCTTATCTTCGATTGATGGGCAGTAACGTGGCCCCACACCTTCGATCACACCTGTATACATTGGTGAACGGTCTAAACCGCCACGAATAATCTCATGGGTGCGTTCATTGGTATGCGTGATATAGCAGTTGACTTGCTCAGGATGCATCGAAGCATCACCCATGAATGACATGGTCGGAGATGGAAAATCACCTGGCTGCGGGGTCATTACCGAGAAATCAACTGAACGCGCATCAATACGCGGTGGTGTACCTGTTTTTAAACGACCCACCGGAAGTTGAAGTTCACGCAAACGATGTGCCAAGGAAATTGACGGCGGATCACCGGCACGACCACCGCTAGATTTCTCCAGACCAACGTGGATGACACCACCTAAGAATGTACCAGCAGTCAGCACCACAGTTTTGGCATCAAAGCGAATACCCATTTGGGTAACCACACCTCTTACAGTATCGCCTTCAACAATCAGGTCGTCTGCTGCTTGCTGGAAAATATCTAAGTTTGCTTGGTTTTCTAATGTTTCGCGAATAGCCGCTTTATAACGCACACGGTCAGCCTGCGCACGTGTTGCACGTACTGCAGCACCTTTACGCGAGTTCAAAATACGGAATTGAATACCGCCCTTATCGGCAGCCAGTGCCATCGCACCGCCCAAAGCATCAATTTCACGCACCAAATGCGATTTACCAATACCACCGATGGCCGGGTTACAGCTCATCTGCCCTAAAGTCTCAATGTTATGAGTTAAGAGTAAAGTCTGTCGACCCATACGCGCTGCAGCCAGAGCCGCTTCCGTACCGGCGTGACCGCCACCGATAACAATGACATCGTATACTTTAGGATAATGCATAGTGGTAATTGAGAGATAAAAAAGGATAGCTGAGCATTATAGCAAATTTCACTCTAAAGTAGACAAATTCAGTAGAATTTATCCTCAGATAAATCGCACTTAACTCGCACAACATTAAAGCACTGTAATTTAACTTTGCAGAGGGACTATATAAATTAAACATATAAGCTGAGAAATTTACTCGATTTGCATTGTTTAATCTCGCGCATTTTTTAATCTATATGTTGGTTACATTACAAACAAAGGTATAAAAGATGAATAAGAATATTTTTCTCTCAACCGTTCTATGTGGTTTATGTTTTGCGCCATTTGCTGCATCAGCGAATGATAAGGTCGAAACCATTTATAATGCACAAAAGTACCAACAGGTTTGTAAAGGCAAATCCCAAGGTGCACAAGTCAGTTTTGCCCATCGCGGCATTATCTGGAATGGTACCTGTGAGCCACAATTTTTCGCTTCATCCAAAAACGCGTCAATCAAAGGTGATGAAGCCGAACTCATAAGTACGTGTAGTGGCAACACTGGCGCGACTACCGCCACTATTAATGGTGCCGAAGTCAAAGGTAAATGTGCATTAGGCTTTATGCCACCACGCCCTCAGGGACAATCTCAGATGCAAAGCCAACCAATGCAGCCGCAAATGCAAAGTCAGCCTATGCAGCATCAGATGAGCCAGCCAGCACAGCCTGATTCACCAATGCAAGGCCAGCCAGGTATGTAGCCGATATATATCTAAATAGTTTAGATTTCAAGTAAAAGCTTTGACGGGCAAAGTGACTGCATTTTGCCCGTTTTTTATTGCTTATTTATTCATCTAGGCTAAACTCGAAATATATATATAAATGTATAATAAAAAGGCAAATTCATGGATTCGGGGTTTTTTAGCGTTTTTTTGCCAATTACATTGGCAATCATGATGATGGGGCTGGGGCTAGAACTCACAATCAAAGATTTCCTGCGCTTAAGTCGCTATCCTAAAGTCATTTTTATTACTTTATTTGCGCAGTTAGTGCTGTTACCTAGTATTGCTTTTTTTATTTGTCTGATTTTGGACTTGCCCGCTTTGCTTGCTGTAGGTCTGATGTTGTTAGCCGCCTCGCCTGGTGGTCCAACCGCAAACCTGTTTAGTTACATATATAAAGGTGATGTGGCACTGAATATTACTCTAACTGCCATTAATACCATCATCTCTATTTTTACCCTGCCCTTTATTATCAATCTGTCCTTACACTACTTTATGAGTCATGACTCAAACGTGACTTTTCCAGTTGAAAAGATTGTGCAGGTCTTTTTAATTACCTTGATTCCCGTGATCATGGGTATGCTGCTTCGGGCCAAATTTCCAAACTTGTCGATTACAGTGAGCAGGCCCATGCGCTTACTCTCTATCGGCTTTTTAGCCATATTGTTGATATTTGCTATTTTCAGAGAACGTTCGAATTTGGTCGAATACTTTGCCAGTATTGGTACAGCAACTGCGATTTTGTGTTTTTCCAGCCTATTTATTGGCTATTGCATTCCCCTACTCATGGGCATTCCAGAGAAAATGGCACGCGCCTGTACTTTTGAAATCGGCATTCATAACACTGCCATTGCTCTGACCATTGCCATATCGGTTCTGAATAATGTCACGATGGCTATTCCGGCAGGCATTTATACGATTTTTATGTACAGTTTCGCGACCATTTTCGGTGTGCTGATTAGCCGCCAACAAGTGATATATAGCAATAAAAGTCGTTTATCAGATTTGTAATTTATTTGGCTGATTCTGCTATAAGGCTGTATGCTTTTCCAAAGAAAATCAGAAGTATTAAAACAATTTTCGACAAGGAGCATACAGATGGATTCTGGCCTTATAACGATATTACTGCCACTGGCACTTGCAATCATCATGATGGGGCTTGGCCTTGAACTGACGCCCCGGGACTTTAGCCGTGTAACACGCCACCCCAAAGCCGTATTTATAGCATTGTTCTGCCAACTGGTTATTCTGGTTGGCATTGCCTTTTTGCTTTGCAAGCTATTCGCTTTAACCCCATTACTTTCAGTCGGGTTAATGCTCTTGGCGGCTTCGCCAGGGGGTGCAACGGCCAACCTGTTTAGCTACCTGTTTAAAGGTGACTTAGCCCTCAACATCACACTGACTGCAATCAATTCAGTCATTGCAGCGATTACCCTCCCTTTAATTATTAATTTTTCGATCATGCATTTTATGCAGGATAGCCAGCAAGTTGGCCTGCAATTTGGCAAGATTTTGCAAGTCTTCGCGATTATCCTGATTCCCGTGGGAATTGGCATGTTGATTCGGCGCTATGCACCAAGCGTGACAGCAAAGCTGAATCGACCACTGCGGATTTTTTCAATTGGCTTTTTGGTGCTGATTATTCTTGCTACACTTATTAAAGAACGCACAAATATAGGTGAATATCTGACCCAGGTGGGTCTGGCCACTGCCTTGTTCTGCATACTAAGTCTGAGTATTGGTTATCTGATTCCGCGACTACTTAATATTAATAGCGCTCAAGCCCGCGCCAGTGCATTTGAAATTGGCATTCATAACAGCACCCTCGCCATGACCATTGCCCTAACTGTGATTGGCAGTGCTGCTGTGGCGATGCCAGCCGCGGTTTATTCTATTTTTATGTATATCTTTGCTGCAATTTTTGGCAGCTTGTTGAATCGGCTTGCACCACTCCCGGCGCAAACACCCCTAACAAATCTGGATTAGACAACATCTGAAGATATTTAAAGGATGCCTCAGGCATCCTTTTTATTTTGGGAATGGATCAAGAAGATAGCAGCGCTGAGTCTGAACTTCCGTTACAATAGCTTTTTGAAAAATGTATAAAGGTTATTTCTGTGAAGTGGTTACAAATTCATATTACGGTTGAACAGGCTCAGGTTGATTTTACTGAGACATTACTCAGCTCGCTAGGCGCAGTGAGTGTGACTCTGGATGATGCTGAAAACCAGGATTTGCTGGAACCACTTCCAGGTGAAACACCACTCTGGAATAAAGTGATTGTGACTGGTATTTATGCGCAGGAAGAAGGCGAAGAAATTGATGTTACCGCACTAGAAACCTTTATTCGTGCACAAATGCCAGATGCTCCGATCCGTCATGAGTTGATTGAAGATCAGGCTTGGGAACGTACCTGGATGGATGCCTATGAACCCATTCAGATTGCTGATAAATACTGGATCGTACCGGAGTGGATGGAAGCACCTGATGCCGATGCGGTAAACATCAAGCTTGATCCAGGTCTGGCTTTCGGAACAGGCAACCATGCTTCAACTTTCCTGTGCTTACAATGGCTCGGCAAGATTGATGTGAAAGATAAAATTGTCATCGATTATGGCTGTGGCTCAGGCATTCTCGCGGTAGCTGCACTCTTATTAGGTGCGAAAAAAGCATATGCCACGGATATCGATCCACAAGCTGTACTGGCCACCCAGCAAAACGCTGAACTGAATGGCGTACTGGACAAGCTTTATGTCGGACTGCCAGAAGAATTTAGAGATGAACTCGGCAATACCAAAGCTGACGTATTTGTTGCCAATATTCTGGCAGCACCACTGATGATGCTGGCTCCTGAGTTCGCTACTTTAATTAAATCTGAGGGACAGTTCGCACTTGCTGGAGTTATCGAAGAGCAAGTTGCTGATGTTACTAGCATTTACTCAAATTATTTTGATATATTAGAGGTAGAAAAACGAGATGAGCACTGGTGCCGTATCTCGGGTAAACGCCATAAGAACGAATGAGCCTATAAATAATCCATGAGTGACAAAAGAACCCATTGCCCTACCTGTTCCACCACCTATAAGGTCACAGTTGCTCAACTCACCGTTGCGCAGGGTATGGTTTGCTGTCCCAAATGTACCACCTCATTTAATGCCTTATCGCATTTGGTGACCGAAACCCGGAATTCGGTCACCGTCTCAATGTCTCAGGCTCAGTCGAACTCCAGCGAATTCATCAAAACTGATGCTCAAAATAACTCAGGTGTTTATCACACGGATCAGCAGCATCGTCATAGCCTGCTACAGATTTTTGACCAAAAAGTTGAACATTCCAATATTGATCTGGAAACCTATTTAAATAACCTGAATTATTTCAGTACCGAGCCGATTTCAGTTCTGCCGAGCATGAACTGGGAAGATCAGGCAGAAAAGCAGACTAAACGCGGGCCAATGTACTATATAGGCTGGAGTTTACTTAATCTGTCACTGTTCAGCCTGCTGCTATTTCAATTTTTCTGGTTCAATCCGCAATACATCAAAAACAGTCACGTCATGAGTCTGGCTTTTAACAGTGCCTGTGAAGTGTTTAATTGTTCCAATCTGGAAAAATACTACACACTAATTCAGGCCAATAAAGTCAAAATCAAGGCAACCGGTAATAATGAAGCTGAGTTTAGCGGTGAGCTGATCAATTTTCATGACCGTAGCCTGGCCTTACCGATTTTAAGAATCAATCTGGAACATCGCGGTGAAGTGATTGCAACTTATAACCTGTCCTCCGAAGAGTACCTGATTGAAAGTCTGGTCAATATTCAGCGCATCCCGAAAAACAGCCCGTTTAAATTCAAATTTAAGCTTCCAGTCGATCGTAAAAGCTTTGATCGCTATACTTTGGAAATAATTCGCCCCTAATCTGCTGAGAAAGCATTAAAAAATTAAAAAAAGTTAAAAAAAATGCAGTTTTCTTGCTCACTTTTGCTTAGACAATGGTATGATACGCGCCACGAAAGCTATGTGCTGCAACTCCTCGCGACTTTTTCACAACAAATACAGTCTTGCCTAATGCGCTATAAAATTTATTGCGTATCGTGCAGATTTTTTTGTTTTGATTTTGGTCAGTAACAAAACTTTAACTATTGTTACGCTTATTTTTCGACCAAATCGCAGAGATGTGTCAAGCTACAGGCTCAATGTAATGACTAAGTTTTAGAACTTCCGTTTTAGGATCTAAAATGGAGTTCATTTCAATTTCTAGACCACTTTTATATATCACTTTACCCAAGTGATATTTGTTTTTCGGATTAATTCGCATGAATAGCAAATCTCCTATTTTTACTGCACAATCTGATGTTGCTTTACGTATCCACGTAGATCGCGCAGTTCGCCACTATTTTGCACAACTGCAGGGCGAGCAACCATCTCAGGTATACGACATGGTGCTAGCA
Source organism: Acinetobacter lwoffii (assembly GCF_024129595.1). Lineage (GTDB taxonomy): Bacteria > Pseudomonadota > Gammaproteobacteria > Pseudomonadales > Moraxellaceae > Acinetobacter > Acinetobacter lwoffii_O. The sequence continues at coordinate 24,508 of NZ_JAMXXS010000010.1, forward strand.
GAAATGGAGAAACCTCTTCTATCTGTAGTTCTAGAATATACACGTGGTAACCAAACACGTGCTGCCGAGATTCTCGGACTCAACCGTGGTACTTTACGTAAAAAGTTAAAAGCTCACGGTTTAATGAGTGAATAAATGATAAAATGCTTGCGGCTTCCGCAGGCATTTTTTTTAACCTGTAAATTGCTGATTTTGTTTTATTCTGTTCCTTGAAAACTGTGACGAAGATCATGACTATTAAACGCGCTTTAATCTCTGTGTCTGACAAGACTGGTATTGTTGAATTTGCACAAGAACTTGCTGCTCTAGGGGTAGAAATTTTATCTACAGGTGGTACCTACAAATTGTTGAAAGACAATAATGTGGCTGTAGTTGAAGTTTCGGAGCATACAGGTTTTCCAGAGATGATGGACGGCCGTGTAAAAACACTACATCCGAAAATTCATGGGGGTATCCTGGCTCGTCGTGGTCTAGACGAAGCTGTGATGGCTGAACACAACATTGATGCTATTGATTTAGTCGTTGTAAACCTTTATCCATTTGCTGCAACGGTAGCCAAACCAAACTGTTCACTTGCTGATGCCATCGAAAACATCGACATCGGTGGTCCTACCATGGTTCGTGCTGCGGCAAAAAACCATGCATCTGTAGGTATCATCGTAAATGCATCTGACTATGCAACCGTTGTAGCTGAGCTTAAAGCTGAGGGTGCTTTATCTTACGCAACTCGTTTCGACCTTGCGGTGAAAGCATTTGAACATACTGCTCAATATGACGGCATGATCGCATCTTACTTAGGCGCGCGCGTAGGTAAAGAAGAAGGTCAAGCAGACAAATTTGCACGTACTTTCAATACCCAATTAAACAAAGTTCAAGACCTTCGTTACGGTGAAAACCCACATCAAGCTGCTGCATTCTATGTAGAAGACACAGCGACTGAAGCTTCTGTTTCAACAGCGAAACAGTTACAAGGTAAAGAACTCTCTTATAACAACATTGCAGATACTGACGCTGCTCTTGAATGTGTGAAATCATTTGCGAAGCCTGCTTGTGTGATCGTTAAACACGCGAACCCATGTGGCGTTGCAGTTTCTCTAGACGGTATTCAAGCAGCTTATGATCTTGCGTATGCAACAGATCCTGAATCTGCATTCGGCGGGATCATTGCATTCAACCGTGAATTAGACGTTGCAACTGCACAAGCCATTGTTGATCGTCAATTCGTTGAAGTGATCATTGCACCGAGTGTTGCTGAAGGCGTTCTTGAAGTAACAGGTGCGAAGAAAAATGTACGTGTACTTGTATGTGGCGAACTCCCAGCAATCGATGCGCGTCAATCGCAACTTGACTACAAACGCGTAAACGGCGGTTTGTTAGTTCAAGATCAAGACTTGGGCATGATCACTAAAGATGACCTTAAAGTTGTGACCAAACGTGCGCCGACTGAACAAGAAATTGATGACATGATCTTCGCTTGGAAAGTGGCGAAATACGTGAAGTCTAACGCGATTGTTTATGCCAAAAACCGTCAAACGATCGGTGTCGGCGCTGGCCAAATGAGCCGTGTCAACTCTGCCCGTATTGCTGCAATCAAAGCTGAACATGCTGGTTTAGTGGTTGAAGGTGCGGTAATGGCATCTGACGCATTCTTCCCATTCCGTGATGGTATTGATAACGCTGCCAAAGCAGGTATCAAATGCATTATTCAACCGGGTGGTTCTATGCGTGATGAAGAAACAATTGCAGCAGCTGACGAAGCTGGTATTGCAATGGTCTTCACTGGTATGCGTCACTTCCGTCATTAATAGACACATGAAGATTCATTTAATTTTTTGAATCCTCCCTAGCCCTCCTTTTCTAAGGAGGGTTTTGTACGTCAAGTACTGCAAAAATGGGATTCTCCTTTTGGAGATGTGGGGATTTCTTTTAAACAGGATTATAAAAGATGAACGTTTTAGTTTTGGGTAATGGCGGTCGTGAACATGCATTGGCATGGAAAATCGCACAAGACGATAAAGTCGCTAAAGTCTTTGTTGCTCCGGGCAACGCAGGTACAGCCACTGAAAATAAATGTGAAAACGTAAATTTAAGCATTTTAGACAATGCTGCGATTATCGATTTCGCAAAAAACAATGCAATTGATTTAATTATCGTGGGCCCAGAAGCCCCACTTGTGAATGGTGTCGTTGATGCTTGCCGTGAAGCAGGTGTAAAAATTTGGGGTCCTACTCAATTTGCTGCACAGCTTGAAGGCTCTAAAGCATTTGCAAAGCACTTCTTAAAACGTCACAACATTCCAACTGCTTTCTATGACGTATTTACTGAAGTAGATGCGGCTAAAGCATTTGTTGAGAAAAATGGCGCGCCAATTGTGATCAAGGCTGACGGTCTTGCTGCGGGTAAAGGCGTAATCGTTGCGATGACCAATCAAGAAGCATTTGATGCGATTGATGACATGCTTGCAGGCAATAAATTTGGTGATGCAGGTTCTCGTGTTGTGATCGAAGAATTCCTTGCAGGTGAAGAAGCATCTTTCATTTGTATGATTGATGGCGACAACATCTTGCCAATGGCAACATCTCAAGACCATAAGCGTATTTTTGAAGGCGACCAAGGTCCGAACACCGGCGGTATGGGTGCGTACTCTCCTGCGCCTGTTGTGACTGCTGACGTATTTGAAAAAACCATGAAGGAAGTGATGCGTCCTACCGTTGAAGGTATGAAAAAAGACGGTCACGTTTACACTGGTTTCTTATACGCTGGCTTGATGATTGACGACAAAGGTCAACCAAAAGTCATCGAATTCAACTGTCGTTTTGGTGACCCTGAAACTCAACCGATCATGATGCGTTTAAAATCATCTTTGGTGGATCTCGTTGAAGCTGGTATTGCAGGTAACTTACCTGCTGAAGCTGAATGGGATGAGCGCAAGACTGTTGGTATCGTTTTAGCGTCAAAAGGCTACCCAGAAACTTCAAGCAATGGTGATGTGATTTCAGGCTTAGACACTGAAATGACTGATGCGAAAGTGTTCCATGCAGGTACTAAAGCCAATGAAAATGGTGACATCGTAACGGCTGGTGGTCGTGTACTTTGTGTGACTGCACTTGGTAATACCATTGGTGAAGCACAAGCAAAAGCATTAGAGCTTTGTGAAAAAGTAACTTTCGACGGTGTTCAATATCGTAAAGATATTGGTTACCGTGCCATTGCTCGTGAAAATGCTTAATTTTATTTAAGTATAAAAAACCCCGATTCGTTCGGGGTTTTTATTTGTATGATTTCTACGCACTAGGTTTATGCTGAGGACTTCCTTTCCATTTAAAGGAATTTAAAACTTCTTTCAAAATAGTTTACAAATGATTCATTGATTCAGGTGAAACATCTACCTCACCATAATGACCATCTGCCATAGTTGATCCATACTTAGAACCATTTAAACAATTTAATATTAATGCACCACTTGGAGCATTTATAAAGCCATTATCAACAGGTTTTAAATCCAAAGGCTTTGGATTTCTTCCTCCTCCCAATCTTCTTGATCTATCCTCTAAATGTTGAACTGTGTTTCTAACACCACGTAAATTAGGAAAATATTCCGACATTTTTTGATATGCATTTTTCACTTCGATTGGAACACGTTCATAGTTAGAAAGAACTTTAAGAAATTTATCAAAAGTATCCAAAGCATATAAAAATGCTCGTGCATACAAAAATGCTAAATTATGATTAAATTCTCTAGGTATGTGCCCTTGACTCCATTTTTCTCTTTTAAAAATAACTTCTGTTTTTAAATTGATCTCATCCATATACTCCCAATAATTCTTACCTTCTTGAAGGATTTCAGCTTCAATTTGCTCCCTTATTACACTTCTTCTATTATTATCACGAAGCCAATCATCTTTAGATGTCGATTCTTGGCGATCAATTGAGTGAAAAAGATTTAATGCTAAATTTGCTTCGAAAAATTGTCCTTCTAAGGAACGGATCTGACTTTCAACCTCCCAACTCCACTCTCGATCCTCATAATCAAGCCAAATACCTGGAGTAATAATTTCATAAATATACATCACACCCTCATTTTATTTTTATAATAAAAATTAAGGAAATAATATTACATCTATGAAAAACATCCAAACCCCTCGCCTGATCCTCCGCCAATGGCAAGACTCCGACACTGCACCCTTTATCCAAATGTGTGCAGACGATCACGTCATGCATTATTTCCTCAAAAAACTAAATGCAGAGGAAACTACCGCTTTTATGCAGCGCTTAAAAGACGCAATTGAAACGCGTGGCTGGGGACTCTTTGCCGTAGAACTCAAAGACACGGGCGAATTCATGGGATTTATTGGCTTACACGTGCGTCCACCTGAATTTGAAATTGCCGATGCACCTGAAATTGGCTGGCGCTTGCTACCGCAATACTGGAATCAAGGCTATGCGACTGAAGGAGCCAAAGCGGTACTGAAATATGCCTTTAGGACCCTACGCCTAGAGAAAGTCATTTCTTTTACTGCATGCGTCAATACGCCATCAGAACGTGTCATGCAAAACATTGGCTTAGAAAAAATAGGAGAGTTTGATCATCCGCTTGTACCTGCCGATCATAGTTTGTGTAGACACGTACTCTATGAAAAACAGCGTTCGGATTATCTCTATATTCCCTTCTGTTAAAACAAGCTTGTAATATCATGACCAGAGGAAACCCAGATCAGATACTGACTCGCTTAAGTTAATATAAAGGAAAGATTTATCTCGTTAATGATAGAATTTCCTTAATTTCCCCAAAATAAGATATTTTTCTTATATTTATTTATATACATTTTTCATATTTCTATCTTACAAAATCTTATAAAGATCACTATTTAAACACATCTATTAAAGCTATATTTTCAATATAAATAATATATTGTTTTAATTAATATTTTCTTTAAAAGATCTTTTTTATATTCGACTAAAGAGATAAGCAAGGCTTTTTTATCCAGTATATCGAATATAGATTTATTGCTATGATATCCGTAACTTCAGAGCACATAAACCTTGGCATGTACTTATAAAATATCTATTTTCTCTCTCCAAAATAGATCAAGTACATCAGATTTGGGCTGCCTCTGACTTGATCAAGTTCACCAGAACTGTTGCTGCACGCTTGCATCTTCCGATCTCAAGCCCTCCTCAGCAATGATCAAGCCACCTACTTAGATCGTAATAAAACTCTTATTTAACACGATTTAAAAATGCTTATACTTTAGGCAAGAATAGAATTAGGACAATTTCATGAAAAAGTTACTTGGCGTTATCTTGAGTGCCTCTGTATTGACTTTAACTGGGTGTGGTAAACAAGAAGCGCCTGCCACTGATGCAGCGCAAAGCAAAGATGCTAATGGTCTTCAAACTGTAACTATGGCTTCGACCGGTTCAGATGCAGACGTATGGCGTTATATCGCGACATTGCCTGAAACCAAAGCAGCCGGCATCAAACTTGATGTGAAAAATTTCACTGACTACGTGTCAATGAACACGGCAGTAGCCAACAAAGAAATTGATGTAAATGCATTCCAGTCTTATGCCTATATGGTTGCTTACAACGATGCTAACACAGCCAAAATTGCACCTCTATCTACCACTTATTTAGAGCCGATGGGTATTTACTCAAGCAAAGTCAAATCTTTAAACGAGTTTAAAACTGGTGCGACCATTGCCATTCCGAATGACGGCGCAAACGAATCGCGTGCATTATTACTTTTACAATCAGCAGGTCTGGTTAAATTAAAAGCTGGTTTTGACAATGTCAAAGGCACAACGTCTGATGTGACCGAAAATGCAAAACAAATCGTGATTAAGCCAATTCAAATGGCAACTGCAGTACGCGTAAAAGACGAAGTAGATGCGATTGTGCTGGGCAATACCTTGGCAATGGAAGGTGGTTTAAACGTATTGAAAGATGCGATTTACTACGAGCCAATCGATCAAAGCACAAAAATGAATGTCAACGTATTAGCTGTTGCAGCAGATCGTCAAAATGATCCAGTTCTGCAAAAAGTGGGTGCGTTGTATCATACGCCAGCAGTAAAAGCGTATGTTGATGAACATTTTGGTGGTACGAAAGTTGCGGTAAACAAACCTGTGACGTATTTAACTGAATCAAAATAGTACTATAATAGACTTTTAGAACAGGCAAGGACGATTTCTTGCCTGTTTTTTTATCCGTGATGCAGTTTTTGACACTATGATTGAATTTAAAGATATTTCAAAACAGTATGAGCTTAAGGGTCAAACCTTGCATGCCTTGAATCAGATTAATCTTCAGATTCCAACCGGCAGTATTTTTGGCATCATCGGTTATAGTGGTGCCGGTAAAAGCACCCTCATCCGTCTGATCAACCTGCTTGAGCGCCCAAGCTCAGGCCGGATTATCATTAACGGAACAGATTTTACCGCACTGGATGCCAAAGCATTGCGTCAAGAACGTGCCAGCATCGGGATGATTTTCCAGCATTTCAATTTAATGCAAACCAAAACCGTGGCAGCCAATATCGAAATGCCCATGAAACTCCTAGGCTGGAGCAAGGCAGAACGGGAAAAGCGCCTCGAAGAATTATTAGACTTTATTGACCTGAAACATAAACGTCATGCTTTTCCAGATGAATTGTCTGGCGGTCAAAAGCAGCGTGTTGGTATTGCCCGTGCCCTTGCCAATCATCCAAAAATTTTACTCTGTGATGAAGCGACTTCTGCACTTGATCCACAAACCACCAAATCTGTTCTACAGCTACTTAAAAAAATTAATGAAGAACAAGGCATCACCATTGTTATGGTTACCCATGAAATGGATGTAATTGAAACCGTGTGTGATTATGTCGCCGTGATGGAAAAAGGTGATGTGATTGAAACCGGCAGTACCTTACAAATATTCAGTCAGCCCCAGCACCCGACGACCAAGAATTTTATTCAGACCGTATTACAGCAGCATTTACCAGTCAATATTCTGAATAATCTGGAAAACCAGAATCACAACAGTATTTATTGCCTGAAATTCCTTGGTAGCTCGGCACAGGAAACCGTGATTCAAGCGGTGATTAAACAGTTTGATATCAGTTTAAATATTCTGTTTGCCAATATGACCGAAATTAATGGCACGGTGATTGGCCAGATGTTTATTCAGCTACTGGGTGATGTACAAGAAATTCAAGCAGCAATAAAATTCCTTGAACAACACGGCGTACAAGTCGATCAGGCGGGAGTACAGGCATGAGAGATTTGATTGTACAGTGGCTGACGACGATCACTGCACCGTTCTGGAAAAGCTCCCTGTCGATAGATCAGTTTGTGACAGCGCTGCAAGAAACCTTTCATATGGTGTTCTTCGCGATGCTGTTTGGCTGTATCTGGGGCTTCATTCAGGCGATTACTCTACTGGTGACCCGTCCGAATGGGATTCTGCCGAATCGTGTGATTTATCACGGTCTCAATCCGATTGTGAATGCGCTACGTTCGCTGCCGTTTATTATCTTGCTGATTGCAGTCATTCCACTGACCAAGTTAATCGTCGGCACATCGATTGGGACCTGGGCAGCGATTGTTCCATTGACCATTTATGTCGGCCCATACATTGGTCGCCTGATTGAAACCTCTTTACTCGAAGTGAATGAAGGTATTATCGAATCTGCCCAAGCGATGGGCGCGACGCCAATGCAAATTATCTTTAAGTTTATTCTGCCGGAAGCGCGTAGCTCACTGATTCTAAACTTGACTACTGCTACCATCAGTTTGATTGGTGCAACGGCAATGGCCGGTGCTGTCGGTGCGGGTGGTATTGGTGACTTAGCGATTTCTTATGGTTATCAGCGTTTTGATACCTCTGTAGTCATCATGACGGTGATTGTATTACTGATTCTAGTGCAGATTGTACAAAGCCTCGGTGACTGGTTATCCCGACTTCGTTAAGCTAGTTTTTATGTATGAATAAAGCCCTCTAAAAAGAGGGTTTATTGTTTTTAATACTTACGAACCCTTTCTCATTATTTCAAAGTAAAGTCCTGCAACTATTTGATACGTGCCACGGCGACAGGAAGTCGCCCGTTGATTTATAGCACATGGAAGTTCCATTAGATCAACAAAAGGGTTTTGTTACTTTTGTCCCATCAAAAGTAAAAGAAAATATCTTCTAACAACTAACTAAATAATCAGCTTAAAAAATCAAATTCAAACTTGACCTAAAAGTTAGCCATTTCCCCTCAATTTCAAACTGAAACAATAAATCCCATGTTAAACTATTCAATGGTTTTAGCAGGGACTCATCTATGCACTTTGTTCATCTTGGTATTCATACAGAATTTTCGATTACTGAATCCATCGTACGGATACCTGACTTGGTCAAAGCTGCCGAAGAAGAACAGATGCCTGCCCTTGCGCTCACGGATCTTTCTAACCTGCATGCTGCCGTCAAGTTCTATGGCAAATGTCTGAGCAAAGGCATCAAGCCGATTCTGGGTTCTGAAATTCGCCTGAATGATGCCGAACATCGCATGACCTTATTGGCCATGACCAATACCGGCTGGCGTAATTTGACTGAATTAGTATCTGAAGGCTTTATCAGTGGCCAGCAACTGGATATTCCCTGCGTTCAAAAACAATGGATTTTAAATCAGCCTGAGGACATGATTGCCCTGCTCGGCATGCATTCCGATGTCGGCAAAATGCTGATGAGTTCAAATCCGCAAAAAGCGGAACCGCTGCTAGAAGAATGGGTCGAAAAATTTGGTAATCGTGTTTATCTTGCCCTGACCCGTACCAATCGTCCGGATGAAGATAACTTTATTCTGGAAGCCGTTAAGCTGGCAAAAAAATACAATATCGGTGTGGTCGCACATAATGATGTGCATTTCATGACCCGTGAAGATTATGAAGCGCATGAAGCACGGGTATGTATTGCAGATGGTTATGTGCTTGGTGACAACCGCCGCCCTAAAACCTATTCACCTGAACAATATTTCAAATCTGCTGAAGAAATGACGGCGCTGTTCTCGGATATTCCATCTGCGATTGAGAACACCTATCACATTGCCAAACGCTGTAATGTGACGCTGCAACTGGGCAAATACTTCCTGCCTGATTATCCGATTCCTGAAGGTCATACCATTGATACCTTCTTTGCACACTTGTCCAAAGAAGGTCTGGAAGAACGCCTGAATTTCCTGTATCCGCCTGAACAACGTGATGAAGACTGGCCAGAAATCCGCAAGCCTTATGATGAGCGTATCGAATACGAGATTAACATCATTAACTCGATGGGATTCCCGGGCTACTTCCTGATCGTGATGGACTTCATTCAGTGGTCGAAAAGTAACGGCGTTCCGGTCGGTCCGGGCCGTGGTTCGGGTGCAGGTTCACTGGTCGCCTATAGCTTAAAAATTACCGATCTTGACCCGCTGCGTTATGAACTGCTGTTCGAACGTTTCCTGAACCCGGAACGTGTTTCGATGCCCGACTTCGACGTCGATTTCTGTATCGCAGGCCGTGACCGCGTGATTGACTATGTAGCACGTACCTATGGCCGTGATGCGGTCTCCCAGATTGCAACATTCGGCACTATGGCGGCCAAAGGTGCGATTCGTGATGTTGCGCGCGTTTTGGGTAAATCTTATGGCTTGGCGGATCGTATCTCGAAAATGATTCCGACCAAGCCTTTAGGTCTAAGCCTGCTTGAGTCACTAGAAGCTGAACCCCAGCTTAAAGATATCGTCACCAATCCATCCAATCCAGACCATGACGATGCAGCCGAAATCTGGGAAATGGCACTGAAACTGGAAGGTATTACCCGAAACACCGGTAAACACGCCGGTGGTGTGGTGATCTCGCCAACCAAAATTACCGATTTCTCTGCGGTCATGTGTGATGCCGATGGTACCGGACGCGTGGCACAGTTCGATAAAGACGATGTCGAATCTGCAGGTCTGGTGAAGTTTGACTTCTTGGGTTTGCGTAACCTGACGGTGATTGAAGATGCGGTTAAAAATATCAATAAACGCATCAAAGCGGATAAACCTTTAGATATTGCTTATATCCCGCTTGAAGATAAAGACGCATATCTGGTCTTTGCCAATGCCAACACCACCGCGGTATTCCAGTTTGAATCCGTGGGCATGAAGAAGATGCTGAAAGAGGCACGCCCGAGCAAGTTTGAAGAAATTATTGCCTTCGTATCGCTGTACCGTCCAGGCCCGATGGATCTGATTCCTGACTTTATCCACCGGATGCATGGTGGCGATTTTGAATATCTGCATCCATTGCTTGAAGGCGTGCTAGAACCCACCTACGGGATTATGGTGTATCAGGAACAGGTAATGCAGGCTGCACAGTACTGTGCCGGCTATACCCTTGGTGGCGCGGACTTGTTACGTCGTGCCATGGGTAAGAAAAAACCGGAAGAAATGGTCAAACAGCGCCAGATCTTTATTGAAGGTGCATCGAAAAAAGACATTGATGAAGCCACGGCCAACCATATCTTCGACTATATGGAAAAGTTCGCCGGCTATGGTTTTAACAAATCGCATGCTGCTGCCTATGCTTTGGTTGCCTACCAGACCGCATGGCTGAAAGCACATTATCCGGCGGAATTCCTTTCTGCGGTATTGACCTCGGAGATGCAGAACACCGACAACGTGGTATTCCTGATTGATGACTGTCGCAAGAATAATCTGGAAGTTTTACCACCGTCAGTGAATATGTCGCTGTATCAATTCCATGCTATCGATGAGCAAACCATTGTCTATGGTCTGGGGGCGATCAAAGGCGTCGGTGAAGCGGCGATGCAGTCGGTGATTGACTCGCGTGCACAAGAAGGTCCATTCCGTGACTTGTTTGATTTCTGTCATCGTATTGACCTGAAAAAAATCAATAAGCGTACTCTAGAAGCACTGATTCGTTCAGGTGCACTGGATTGCTTGGGAATTGACCGTGCCGACCTGATGGCGCAACTGCCTGAAGCGGTTCAAGCTGCGGAACAGGCACGTTCCAATCGTGAAACCGGCATCATGGACCTGTTTGGCGAAGTTGAAGAAGTTCAGCGCAAGCCATCTAAGCCAGTCAAACCTTGGGCGGATGAAGTTCGCCTGAAAGGTGAGAAAGACACGCTTGGCCTGTATTTAACCGGCCACCCGATTGATGTGTATCGCAATGAACTAAAAGCCTTTGTGCCTAGTCAGATCAATGAGCTGACGCCGACCCGCCGTGGCGTGACCACCGTGTTTGCAGGATTGGTGGTGGATATTGCCAACTTTCCGAACCGAATGATGATGACCCTGGATGATGGTACGGCACGGATTGAGATTTCGGCCAATCACGAACGCTTCAACCGCTTTAAAGAGATTATCCAGCTCGATAAAGTGGTGGTGATTGAAGGCGAAATCTATGAGCGTGAAGGCTTTGACCGTCCGATGGGACGTCTCACCAAAGCATTTAGCCTGAATGAAATTCGTCAGAAACGTGCCAATAGCATCAAGATTATCCTCACAGCCGAGCATTTCAGCAAGAGCTTGAGCCGTGACTTGCAGCAGATTCTGACTCCTTATTGCAATGTCGATATGTCGGCACATATTCCGGTGATTCTATATCTGGATTACCCGTATGCCACGACTGAACTGCATCTGGGTCTCAACTGGAAAGTCGCCCCACTGGATGAGCTCCTAGCCAAATTGCGTGATTATTTTGGTAAAGAAGCCTTGCATATTGAGTATCAGGTCAAGTCCAAAGCTGCCAAAGCCGTGTCCTATGAACAGGCCAAGCCGGTGGATATTCCTCCGCCGCCTGCGGGCATGAGCATGCATGATGCACTGGAGCTGTATCAGGCTGAATCCCAGCCGCAATATTCATAAATCCTGATCTTTAAAACACCTTAAAATTGGAATCCTCATGAGTCAAATTGACAATGCTGCTGTTTCAGCACATCTCTCCCATGTGCGTATTGTCATGGTCAATACCACTTTACCTGCCAATATCGGCAGTGCCTTACGTGCCATGAAAACCATGGGCTTGTCCAAGCTGGTTCTGGTGGCACCAAAAACCTATCCGCATCCGGATATTGACGCGCTGGCAGCGGGTGCCACTGACCTGATCGAGAAGATTGAGATTGTCGAAACCCTTGAAGATGCCATTAAAGACTGTCAGATTGTATTCGGTACCAGCGCACGTAGCCGTACCATTCCCTGGCCGCTGTTAGATGTGCGCCCTGCCGCTGAAAAAGCCATGTCCGCCGTGGTACAAAATCAGCAGGAAGTCGCGATTCTATTTGGCCGTGAAGACCGTGGTCTGACCAATGAAGAACTGGCGATGGCCAATTATCATCTGACTATTCCTGTGAATACTGATTATGGCGTACTGAATGTAGCTCAGGCGATTCAGGTGATCTGCTATGAGATGCGCATGGCAACGATGAGTCAAATTGAACAGCCACGTGATGCTAAAGCGACCATGCAAGTCATTGATGGCATTGAAATGGAATGGGATGAACCTTTAGTCAATCATGCGCAGATGGAACAGTTCTATCCGCACTTGGAAAAAATGCTGGCAGAAATTGAATTTATGGATCCAAAAAATCCAAGATTATTGCCTTTACGCTTGCGTCGTCTCTTCGGACGTATACAATTAGATCGTATGGAATATCACTTACTTCGTGGTATTTTCAGCCGTGTTCAGGCATTGAATAACGGTACCTGGAAAAAATCTTCACACACATCATCACAGGACGAGGATCAAATCTAATGCTAAAACAGCTCAAAGAAGATATACAAGCTGTCTTTGCGCGCGATCCTGCAGCACGCAATACCTTAGAAGTCTTAACCACTTACCCTGGCATTCATGCGCTGATCATGCATCGCATGGCACATGAGCTATGGAACAAAGACTGTAAAGGAACTGCGCGTGCGTTGTCTTCGTTTAGCCGGTTTGCCACGGGCATTGAAATCCATCCGGGTGCAAAAATTGGCCGCCGTTTCTTTATCGATCACGGTATGGGTGTCGTAATTGGCGAAACTGCTGAAATTGGCGATGATGTCACCCTTTATCACGGCGTGACTTTGGGTGGAACCACCTGGAATAAAGGTAAACGTCATCCAACGCTAGAAGATGGCGTGGTAGTCGGTGCTGGTGCCAAGATTCTTGGACCATTTACCGTGGGTAAAAATGCCAAAGTCGGTTCTAATGCGGTCGTCACCAAAGCAGTTCCTGAGAACGCCACAGCGGTGGGCAACCCGGCACGTTTTATCACCAAAGACAAACCCAAAGATGATGCTGAAGCCCGTCGTCGTGACTATGCCGAAAGTATCGGTTTCCAGCCCTATGCCGCGACTGAAGACCAGTCTGATCCAATTTTAGAAGGTATGCGGATTCTGCTGGATCGCATTCAGCAAAATGAAAAACGCATGAACAACTTGTGCAATCGTCTTTCTTTGTTAGATCCGACCTTTAACAAGCAGCAACAGGATGGCCAGCCTTTGAGTAAAAAAGAGTTGGAGATTCTGGAAGAAGCGCGTCGTGAATGTGAAGCGCAAACCAGCCAATCCAAGGCCTGAATATCACACTTCACTCTGTAACACGGGTTTACTTGCATGATGGTTATAGTTTTCATAGACTGACGATCATGCAATTTTTGAATAGATGTTTTAAAAATAACAGAATGGATGACTATTATGACCTTTAAGCCCTTGGCACTTGCTTGCTTAGCATTCACAATTACTGCGTGTTCAACCACTCCTCAGAAATCTGCTGAGAAACCTGTAGATCAAGTGGTTTTTGTAGAGCCTGAACTGAGCCCACCATTTTATGCTTTAAATCCATTCAATTATAATGAACCACCTGAATTTGAAGTGCATTTGAAAAAAGCTGCAGCGCAGCCTGTAACCAAGATGGTGGTGACGGATCCTAATGATCCATCCAAGCAACTGACCCTGGATGTGAATAAATTGATTATTCCAGTGGTAGATAGCAATACACGTGCAATGCGTTATGCAGCACTTGCCAATTCAAATGAAATCGATATCACCGAAATTGACGATTTCCTGCAAATGGTCGAAGGTAAGGCACGTCATTATCCACCACGTTTCAGCGATCGTCAGGAACGCCGTGGTTTTGAAGCCAAATTGCGTGAAGTCACCCGACAACTGGATACTTTAGCGGCCCGTCCAAATGCCTCTTTTGATGTGTTGATGCGTGCTTTTAAAGCCAGCGTGATGGCACGTAACCTGGATCTGGGTTCAGTTTATACCACCAATTCCCTGACCTATGCCCAGCGTATTCTCAAAATTAACCCGGATGATCCTGAAGTCAACTTCTGGTTTGGTTTTGGTCTGTCTGAAGGCGGTGGTCAACGTGAAGCCATCGCTTATCTGGACAAAGCCATGAAAGCTGGCGTTCAGGAGGCTTATCTTTCTGCAGCCAATAACTATATTGCATTGGAACAGAAAAAAAATGCCACTCAAACCTTGGCGAACTATAAGGTGAAATATCCGCAAGAAGCTGAAGTAGCAGACCGTCTGATTCAGGAAATTGAGAAAAATGGTCGCTGGAATGTTTGGCAAATTTTGCAAATATCAACACCCGCTCCGGCTACAGACCCAGCAACAGCACCGGTGACCCCATAATCAAGATTCGCTTCAATTTGATTACAAATAGACTGCTACGGCGGTCTATTTTTATGGGAAAAAATTAGTAAAATACAAAACATTATCCCGCTTTATAACTTGAATTCAGTGAAAAGTTTTATGCACGAAAAAATAAATAAAAGATTAATGCTGTGCACTTTACTCATCACCAGCGTACTCAGCGGCTGTCAGGTGGTCAGTGTTAAGGAACAGGCGATTAATGTCACGCTGAACAATGAGCGTGACAGCATCTTGACCCGCGACAAGCTTAGCGAAGCCAGTCTGAATGTGTTGTCCATGACAGGTCGTGAAGCTCAGATCTGTATTGATCAGCCCGAAGAATGTGTGGAAGATCTGAAAAGTATTCCCCAGATTTTAGATGAACAATTGCTTTCTACAGCAAGTGAATTATATCTAGCCAACTCCTTACAAAATGCCAAGTCTGCTGAATGTAACACCGGAATTTTAAACAAAACCCGATCACCGGAAAAACAGCAACAACACAAGCAGAATATCCAGAAATGTCTGGATCAGCAGCTCACTATGCTGGATAAAAGCATTCGTTATAGCTATGCCTATCTATTTAAAACCGAGCGTGCGCCGCAAGAGCGTATTTTTGATAACCGCCAGGTTCAGATTCGTGACTTTTATAACCTGGCGATTGCCCATCTGATTCAACGCTATGCTGAACGTTATAAAACCAAACAGTCCGGCCAGCGCATTCAGGTCGGTGACAGTGTATACACCCTTGATCTGGAAAATTTTCCGCAGCTGAAAAACCAGACCATTGAACAGCTGATGTCTACCTATAACATGAACTTTTCCGGCCTACGTTCCATCACCCGGCGTGATGGTTTTGGTTCAGAATTTTTAGTGGTCTTACCTGAAGCACAGCAAACCGAGCAGGATAAAAAATATATTGTCGATCCGCTCAAGCACAACTATCCAAATGGTAAAAATCCCAACATTCATTCAGCCCGCTATCTGGCGACCACCATTACCGCTGTGCCTAAATCAGCGAATTCGACCGAACAGATTTTATCTACTTCGGAGTTTCACCTGAAACTCTATGATCCTTATAAGCATGAAAAGATCAAAGTGGCTTCGAAAGAATATGCGCTGGCCGCCAACTTTTCTGCACCTTACGGCTTATGGCTAGCCGAGAATAATCTGGGGCGTTTAGCCTATCTGACCCTGATTAATCGCGAAGACAGTCTGAGCATGCCGCACCTGTACATGCTGGAACCTTATAATCCGAACAAGAAAGTGCTGGTATTGATTCATGGCCTGGCCAGCAGTCCTGAAGCCTGGATTCGTCTGACCAACGACATTATGGGTGATCCGGTATTAAGGGAAAATTTCCAGGTCTGGCAGGTATTTTATTCTACCAATATGCCGATTCTGGAAAGCCGTTTTCAAATTAATGCCCTGGTTCAGCAAGGCTTTGCCCGGGTTGCGAACAATGCACCAGCCAAAAAAGATGCGGTACTGGTCGGACATAGTATGGGAGGCGTGATTGCCCGTTTAATGGTCAGTCAGGCCGATATTACTCAAGATGCATTCAAGCTGGTACAAAATACCCGCATTGCACAGTTTAAGGATAACCCGCTCTTTAAAGCACGCCTGCAAATGCAGCCTATTCCAAATTTCACCCGGGCCATTTTCTTAGCAACTCCGCATCGTGGGACAGAATATGCCGACCGCTGGCATACCAAACTGGCCCGTAAAATTATCCGTATACCGGGTGCATTTTTAGGAGCTTTTGCTGATACCTTACAAGGCGAAATCGGATTAAAGGACTTTGTCAAAGAACTGGGACATGACCTGATTCAGAATGGTCCAAGCGATCTGAGTGAAAATTCGAAATTTACTGCATTAACTAAGGATATTCAGCCTTCTAAAAATATCAAATTTCATTCTATTATCGGCAATACCGTAGATACGCAAGATACCAAGCTCATGAGCGATGATATCGTTTCATACGAAAGTGCTTACTTGGAAGGTGCTGTATCTAGCAAAGTGATTAAGGGTGGCCACTCGATTCAGGAAACGCCTGAAGCCGTGCTGGAATTACGCCGGATTCTCAGATTACATCTCTCAGACCTCGGTCTTTATGATCCGGAATAAACTATCGTCTTGATTTAGACTTGCCACCGCATGTTCGCATCCGGTGGTTTATTTTTTTAAAATTGCAAATAATGTTGAATAAGAAGCCATAGCGACAGCTCTGAGCGCTGACTTAAACATTCATCTGGAATTTCATTTCTTTCTAAAAATTAAATTTGATAGACTTGCTGCAATAAAGCTTTAAAGCTGAATTGAATCAGCAGATTCATTTCACATTTTCGATCTCCTGTGCTCAATCATATGGGATTGGCCTTATTGAAAATGCGCTTTAAATTTCCCTGCATAGCCTATTGAGCAGTATTTGCATTTATCTCTTGTTGAAAGGATTTATTTTTAATGACCAGTTCAGAAATTATGGCTGATCTTTCTACCTTAACGCCCATGATGCAATAGTACCTAACCTTTGTTTTTATTATATTTTTTTAACATCCAATACATTTAGTATACTAAAAGGTATACATAATAAAAAAGCATGCCTCTAAGAGTATGCTTTTACATTTAATTCTTCCAATAACAACTCTACCATAGCTTGCTGATGCTTTTCTATACTCACTTCATTCCATTCCAATTCGCTCTGTGCAACCTCCATCATCAACTCCAACTTCAAACTGTTTGGTGCTTTCTTGTTATTCCTTAGCCATTTAGCTTTTTGGATCGGCATATCATTAGTGAGTGTAGAATTTTCACTTTGATTTACCAATCCTAGATTACCAAAACCATGCAACAGTGCATCATCCTTTAAAGGTTCACCTACCTTAGGATTCTGTGGATAGAAATGCTCGATAGAATCTTTGTAGCTAAAGTAAAATTTAGAATGGTTTACCTTTTCCTTCTTTAACAAAATGTAATCTAAATAGTTAAAACAGAAGTGTGGAATTTTTCCATAAGTAAAATGCGTTTCAATATCTTGTGAAGTCACTACAGTGTCGCAATCAACTTTTTTAGCATACATGAAACTTTCATAGTCTTGTTCTATTGCTGTTAAGTACCGTTTCTTGATGATACTTCGTGCCAGGTTCTCCACATATGCAAAATAGGCCTCTAAACTGATATCGTTGTCACTCTGATCAATAAACCAATACAAAATGCTGAGTAACCAATTCTTACGTGCATGTGTCGGATAAGAAACATGAAATGCTGATAAAAGCATTACAAGGTTTCGTTGACCTCCTTCTAATGCTAATTCATTTTCCCCTTCCTGTTCAGATTGCGAAAAGGTGTTTACATAGCTCACAGTACCAGAACTATAGTATTTGGGCTTCTTGAGTGACCAACCTTTGTACTGAGGACTATTCTCACGTTTGATGACATACAGATCGAATAAATATCGTGTTTTCAGAAGTAGGTAGATAAAGTCTTTTACATGACCTGCATCTACAATCGTGCTTTTAAAGCTTTCTAATAAAGTCTTATCATCGAGTGCAATCTTGCTAGAGTCACCATCAGTGAATTGTGTTTTGACATATATTTTCAAAACTTGCATCAGGAAATTTGGATAATCAATAATGCTTGTGAAGCGCTCACTCGACTCTTCATTGGGCTTTTGAGTCACTGGAATAGACTTAAGCTTTAGAATTCCTTCCAAAGTGAGCTGATCCCCATATGAGCTCTTCCCTTCAGTCCTAGCATCTTTCAATTGTATTTCGATAGGTAAGCATGACTTCAACTGTTCATAATCATTAACAGACCAATCATGATATGAACCACCAAATATCCGCTTTCGCTGATCTGCATTAAAACCATAGGCAACATATTTATACATATCCTGACATGCTGACCACACCTGATGAACAACATGACGATTTACATCATCATCACTTAAAAGACTCAGAAAATGTGCCTTAATCACTTCATGGGCTTCTAACTGTTCACCACGGTTATTCAGCGCATCAAAATAATGCGTCACATCTGCAAGCTCTGGAATCATAGTGCGTAAAATCACGACGTGATTCAGTAAATAGTCTGCAAATTTTTCAAGCTCACTCTCTTGAACTATCTTCAAACACTCAGCATCAATGATTTGATAGCCTCTCAGGATAGAGTGATCACCATACTCTACATTCAATCTATCTAGATCTTTTTCAAAGGTTTGATCGCTCGCAAACTTCCACAAAGAGTTTAAAATAATCGCTGACTTTTCACGGCTTTCAAAGCTCAATCGTATTTTCTGAAATTGATCTAGTTGCGAATTTTTAAGCTTAGACTTCAAAAATAAAGCGATAAGATTTAAAGTCGTAAATCGCTGTTGTCCATCTAACACTTCAAAGTACTTTTCTTTTTTCGCTACGACTAAACTACCAATATAATAGTTTTCATCACTTACCTTTGATTTTAGATAATAATCATAAACATCCTGTATCAATGCTCGGATCTGTGGTTTCCCCCAAGCATAGTTCCTTTGATATACAGGAATTTGATAATTTACATCTTCGCTCAACAATTGAAAGATGGTATATGGCTGTGTTTGCTCTTTTGACATTTATCCCTGCTCCGCCATATATTTCATTTCTACAAATAGTTTTTTAATTCCTTCAACTTTACTTTTATTACTTCTCTCGCTTAGCTTACTCGAATCAATGATACTCAAAGAAAAATTAAAGAAGTCTTTGGGTCTTAAGGATTCGCCCAAACGTCTAAAGAGGTTGTGATCTATGACATGACTTTCAATGCTTGATTCATAGATGCTTGATTGCGTGAGTCTTAAACTATAAGCCCAAATGAACCCTATTTCTAAAGCACTAGAAAAATCTACTTCACCAAAACGATCGTAGTATGCCAAGAGAAAAGCATTCAGTATTTTACGGACATAGCCATCACCCGTCCTTGTTCGACCAGAGTAAACATAATCTTTAGAATTCTCAGTGACAGTAACGCCATTGATGACGTTCCAAATTTTTTTCGACATTTCTGTTTTCAATAATGGTTCTACCCAAGCATCATTGCCGAGTGGATAAAGCAGACCTAATGCTTTGCTTTCATAGTGCGTAAACCATTCAAAAAAGCGTCGCCCATTGATCATCGTTTGAGTAATTTGAAATGGATAGACTAAATGTAGGTGATCTACTTTACGGAAGCGATCACAGTTGTACTCATCAACCATGCTATGCAAGATACGATATGACTGGCTTAGTGGAAAACGATCTTCCAGATGCAGTGACAAACCTTTAAAACCATCAACCTGCTCTTTACCAAAGGTGAATGCCTTTTCCCCTTTCGTCCATTGTCTGATTGGATAAAGCAAATGGGAGAAAATCTTATGTACATCCTTTTCTTTTCTTTGCTCCCATTGCTGAACAGCTTGTGCTTTTAATTGCGCTTCTGAGGGATCAAATTCTCGTAGATGGTATGCCTTCAACAAGTCATGTGGATGTAGATCTAATCCTCTTGAGTTTTGTGAATCAAAGAACTGGAAAGCCTCAGAGAGCTTGCCTAATTCAACGATGACGAACTCACATTTAGATAGCAGGATATCAATGTATTCTTCTAGAGGCTTAGATCTCGGTTTATCGAGTAGCCGAACAACGACATCATAATTCCTGCGTAGATTTTCTTGGCTAATACGGCACGCAGGAATATCTAGACTAAATTGAGGCAGTCTAACCTTGTTTAGTTCAGTTTTTCTCGCTTGTAAGGCATGCCAAATGAGATAAAAGGTCAAAGTACGTTGCTGACCATCTACGATATCCTTTTTTGCTTCAGCAGATTCCTTATGTAAAACAATAGTCCCAAGACGATACTTATAACGATCATCATCACGATTCTTAGGCGTGATGCTAGCAACAAAATAATCCAAATCATCAAACAGCGTTCTGACATGCTTCTCTGTCCATTTATACGGACGCTGATAATCAGGAATGCTTAAAGATTGCTCATACAACGTTTTTAATGAGACAACGCTTGGCTCTAAAGTAGCTGTAGTCATGGTTTGCCAATATTCATTTTAAATTGATCTTTATGGAGTGACATTCGCAATGCACAAGCGGAATAGACGCTAGATGCTCTTTGGTAATGCCACTCTGCCAAGACATTAATTTTTTAGTCGACTCATTACAACTTCAAACTATAACGGCTTAATAAATCAGATGTCTTCGCATGTAACTCTGCAAAATAACGACCACGTTTCAGCAATGGTGGCTTTTGTATTGGGAGCTCCTTAATCTCATGAGGCAACGGAAGGCGCTCGGTGAAATTAAAGTTATCTGCGACTTTATCAAACTCAGGCTTTTTCAACTGTTCATCACGGCAGAAGCCCTCATAAGCTTGCGCTCTTTCAGCATCCCAAAAGGCAGAGAATGCTTGTTTCACCGTTTGACCTGTGATCATCTTTGGCAGTTGTTGTTCAATGAATTTTTCAATCAGTTCTTTTTTGTTATACATCTTGGCATCATTGCTCAGCATATCCATAAGCTCTTTGCGCCGTTGATCTTTCTGCGCAGGATTTGACGCAGTAGCAATGAGCCCAAGCAATGCCATGATGTAGTCTTGATTCACACGATCGTTATGAACAAGCTCTAATTGGAAGTCAATGTCCTCTAGGACTGAGACTTTCTCTTTATCATTAGATGGCTGTTTAATACGATTATATAAGTCTTTGTATTTACCCTTGTAATCTTCTAGATCCTGAGCAGTGATCGGTGCTGTGTTTTTGTCATACTCAGTAAACATGTTGAGTAAGTTATTCAGACGTAGAACTTCTCTAAAGCTTTCCACGAACTTCAACTGTTCAGCTTCAAGTTTTAAATTATCTACATCTTGGCAATTTGGAGTCAGTGTTTTTAACTGTGCAACAGCAGTTTGATACTGCTCTAAGAACACACTCATTTCAGGTATGGTCACATTACTGAATGGCTTCTTATCAGAGAACAAACGTAATGCCTTATCTGTCGCTTGTTTTAAATTACGGTAACAAACTACGTTCCCGAATGGTTTTGATGGTTTATAAACACGATTGGTTCGTGAGAATGCCTGAATTAGACCATGGTATTTTAAGTTTTTGTCCACATAGATCGTGTTCAATGGCTTTGAGTCAAAGCCTGTCAAGAACATGTTCACAACCAACAGTAAATCGATCTGTTCATCTTTTTCATATTTGATATTGAAGAACTTCACTCGCTTACCAAGATTTTGATAGTAATCATAGAAACTATCCGTTGTGTTGTAGCTTGAGCCATAGGTTTCATTGTATTGGGCAATATATCTATCGAGTTTTGCCTTTCTTGACTCATCTACAGTATTCGGTGTGTCCACTGGCTCTTCAGCAATCATACCCGCTTCTATTTCGTCTGCTGTATTTTGCTGATCCTGTTCATCGACACCAAACGAGAAAATGGTTCTTACCGAAATCGGTTTGAAGTAGGTTTTGTTTCTTTCGGCTTCCTCTGCCATTTCGGTCTGGACTTTCTCAAATAGTTCGTAGTATTGAATCAGATTCTCAACTGAGCTGACACAAAACATGGCACAGAACTCTCTATTCCGTGTCTTTTTATCGTGGATACTCAATATATGACGAACGATTTTTTCCAAGCGTTCAGGATTGTCATACAACTCTTTACTATCAATCCCCTCTACTTGCTCATTACTATCAATATCACCTGTAGTGCTATATTTGCCCCAATAGTCAATTTGGAAAGGCAACACATTACGATCGGTAATGGCATCTACAATCAGATATTCATGCAAACGCTTAGGAAATAAAAATTCAGTCGTGAATTTCTCACCTGATTTTTTTAGCCCATTTTCATCAAAAATTGGGGTTCCAGTAAAACCAAACATTTGAGCATTTTTAAAGAAGCGTTTGATGTTCTGATGCGTTTCACCAAACTGGCTACGATGACATTCATCAAAAATGAAAATCACTTTTTCATCTTGTAGATCTGCCATCTCCTGCTGATGACGGTCTTTGGTAATCGCATTATTCAGCTTTTGAATAGTGGTCAGGACTAAACGATTATCTAAGGAACGTAATTGTCTAATTAGGTTGGCTGTATTGTTGGTGCTATCTACTGACCCTTCTCTATACGCATTAAATTCCGTGTAGGTTTGTTCATCAAGGTCTTTGCGGTCAACGACAAAAATAACGCGACGAATCTCAGGATTCTTGATCAGTAACTGGCTTGCCTTAAATGAGGTTAAGGTTTTACCTGAACCTGTGGTATGCCAGATATACGCATTTTCTTTAGAGGTTTTGACATGTTCAACCATGCGCTCAATGGCATAAATTTGATACGGACGCAGGATCATTAAAAATTGATCTGAATGATGGAGCACAATGTACTGTGACAACATCTTAAAGGTATGCTTCGGATTTAAGAATACTTGAGTAAATTCAGTTAGATCATTGATGTTTTTATTATCTTCATCTGCCCAAGGGAAAGCAAACTCGATAGTTTTGGTGCCATTCGCATAGTACAAGCAATTGACACCATTACTGATTACAAAAAATTGGATGTAGCCAAATAAACCATCACCAGCTTTGTAGGCAGATTTTGCATATTCGATAGTCTGCTTAAATGCTTGCTGAATCTCTACGCCACGGCGCTTTAACTCAATTTGTATAAGTGGAAATCCATTCACTAATAAGGTGACATCAAAACGACTGGTTTTACCATTTAAGGCTGAATGGTCTGATACGATTTGATTAGAAACTTGGTAAGCATTGTCTGTCGCTTTTTCACCAAGAAAAGATAGATGCTTAACCGTACCATCATCAAATTTTAATGGGAAACGATCACGCAGTAATTGAGCTTTGGCAAAAACTGTTATTTCTTTAGTGAGGTAATGCCAAACCTGTTTCCACTCTTGATCTGAGAAAGCATGAGGCAGTTGATTGAGCTTTTGGATTTGTAGTTTTAAATTATCGACTAATGCCTTTTCCGTCCGTAGAAGTACCCGTTCATAACCCAATCCTTCAAGCTGTTGAATGAAGTTATTTTCTAGCTCAAGTTCTGCTTGTGTACCCACGCTTACATCTCTTCTTTGATATTTATAAGGCAATGATTTAAATCATTTTAAAATGTTAAAATAGCACTAATTCAGCGCATTTCATATACAGCGAAAGGTCTATGGCAATTTTTAATGAGAAATTTAGTGATTCGTTTTATTTACTGACAGACTCAGGGGATAAACTCTATCCATATCAACAAAAAAATCGAACGACAGGTCGAATTAGTTTTCGTGTAGGATGTGAAAGCTCACATAACTCGCTCAACCATAAAGATCCATCTAAAAGAGCTTTAGAATTAGAAGAACATGAAATGTTTGACTATGTCATCAATCAAAAGGCTTTTGCTCGATTCTATATCCCAAGGACTGATGGCTTGTAATCAAATTATCGAGCAGTGCATAGTGATGATATTAAAGAAGTCGTGATTCACCCGGACTGGCTACATCTAAAAAAATAAAAAGCACATACACTGCATAGCTTTCACTATGCAGTGATTATCAAGTTAAGCTTTATTCGAAAACACAGCTATCTCTTCATCAATAATGCTTAATGGATTTCCTTTAGAAACAATATAATCGTATTGGTCTTTCATGAGCTTACGATTAAGTAAAGGATGTTTTTCATCATCTAACTGATTGATCAATCCTTTTTCTGCTTGTGCTAAGGCTTTTGCCAAGTCTGACCGAGTTTTGACTTCTGCAAAGATTAGCTTTTTTTGACCTTTGGGCGTGTCTATGAGTCCATCAATTAACTTAATGCTATTGAAGTGGGATTTCATTCTTGTGCGAATATTTTCAGATTTCCCAACATACAGAGCTTCTTGATATCCCCCATATTCTCTATAAAAAATATAGACTCCTGAAATTTCAGGAAGTAATGATAAGTCCAAATTCTTAACATTCTCTTTTAATGTGCTAGAACTACCTAGCTCTATTGGTTCATACCAATTTAATTCAACTTGCATTTTTACTCCCCTTTTCTCTATTAGTTATCAAATCTTAAACGGATAACGAACACCCAACTCATCACAATAGGTTCTAATATCTAAATCAATCTGCTCTAAGCTTTCATCAATCTGTTCTAACTTTAGCGCGACGTCATCTATATCAATGTCAGGCTCAGGCTCGAACAGGTCTATATAGCGTGGAATATTTAGATTGTAGCCATGCTCTACAATTTTTGAGCGTTCCACATACTCAGAAATTTTAGGTCTAGTTGCTTTAGTTTTATAAATTTCTGTAATTTCAGCGATTTGCTCTGGCGAAATAATATTGAATGCTTTCTGCTTTTCACAAAATTTTTTGGCATTAATAAAGAGTACTTTATCGTCTACTTGTCTATTTTTCTTTAACACTAACATAGCAACTTCTGTATCAATGACAGGCGAAAGATCCTTCGCCAATCCAATCACTGCATCAATACAATTCAGACGCTCAATTAAATATTTACGAATTGAACCTTCTGCCCTATCTCTGAATAAGACACCATGAGGGATCAGCACAACTGCTATACCATCTTCCTCTAAGGAATAAACGATGTGTTGGATGAAAGCCAAGTCTGCTTTTGACTTTGGAGCAAGCTTGCCATAGTTAGCAAATCTAGGATCATGTTTTTTTGCCTCATTGTTATTCCAAGTTTGGGAAAACTTTGGATTACAGACAATCACATCGAATTTTAAATCGAGATGCTTGGGCTTATCTAAAGTATCGCCGCTTTCTAGTTTCAATTTTGAATAATGATATCCATTGATTAGAAAGTTCATACGTGCCGTTTTTAGATTACCGTCTATAAGGTCCTGCCCATAGATTCGATCTACCGAACCTAGCATTTGGTCAGTCTTAATCAATAACGAGCCAGACCCAAAGGTTGGATCGTAAATATTACGGGCTTTGGTCTTTTCAGTATGAATAATACTTGCCATCAAAGCTGACACATGAGCTGGCGTATAGAAATCTCCTTTTTTCTTACCCAAATTCATCGCCATAAATTCAATTAAGCTAAAGAAAGCAGCACCTAAAATGTTAGGATCATCTTTCGAGTAGAATTGAATTGCATTCAAACCTACCAACATTGAACCTAAGACTTGATTTATAGCTGAACCAGAGCTCCCCAATAATGAGCTTGATGTATTAATATCACTCAACAACCCATCAAAGACATCTTTGGATCGATCTGTTAAGCCTTGTTGAAAATGGGTAATAGCGTTATCAAAATCTTCTAAAAAATAGTAGTCATTATCATTTCTATAGAGTTGGGCAAATGAACTGATTAAATATTGAGGTGCAATGAAATACCCTAAAGAGTCTTGTCCTTCTTCCTTTAGAGCAGTCATGAGGTCTTCATGCTGATGCTCATCTAAGGCACTATACTTGATTTCGCCGTCAAGGTTTACATTCGCAAATTGCTCAAATTGGTCTGATAAAAACTTGTAGAAAATAAGGCTTAAAGCTAGATTTTTGTATTGCGTAATATCTTTACTGCCAAAGTGCTTTTCGAGCCAATCCTGTAAGTTTTGGCTTAAATCTTTAGTTTTTTTTTCTATATTAGTCATGACTATATCTCAATAAAAAAAGCAGTATTGAGGTTACTCAATACTGCTTTTACTTTATACAAACATCTGCTGTAACAAGCCTTTTTTCCATTGCTTAGTTTCTTCGATCTGCTGAGCAACCTTTTCTATTTTTTCGTCGATGGCAGAGAGGAAATTCGCAATTTTGGTTTGTTCTTCTAAACATGGGACTTGAATCTCTATTTCTCTAAGAATAGTAAAGTGTCTTTTATATCCCTCAGGCTGTAATTTATTATGGCTTAGATAGTAATACATATATTTTGCAAGATTACCTTCTTGGGTGACATCTAAAACTTTGACGCCATCCGCACCTACAACAAAAGAGAACTCTACAAATTTTAAGGCCGTCGTATGATCACCGAAAATAATAAAACCTTTTCTTGGCTTTAAAGCTTTTGAAACATCATTTGTATATCCTGCTATATATCGTTGCCCCTGATCTATCACAGGTATCTTGCCAGCCTCAAGAATTTGATTAGCTTGAATTTGATTATTTCTTATCGAAATTGTTGATAATACCTCGTCAAAATTCTTAACTCCCCATTCCCCATATTCACAACCATTATCCTCTGTAAAACGAATCTGCTGACTAAATAGCTTTTGCATCATGCCCTGTTTATATTGGCTAAGTAGCTCATGCTTTTGCGCGAGTTGAGCAATCTTTTCATCAACTGCTGATAAAAATGAGGCGATTTTGGTTTGTTCTTCTTTGGATGGAGCATTAATTTTAATAACTTTAAAATCATCAAAATATAGTCGCAATCTGTCTTCTGTTAAACCTTGCGAATATGCCCAAAAATTATGAATCTGACGATTTCTTTTAAAATAGTATTCAAAAAAATTAGAATTAGTTTTCTGTTCACTAGGCTTAAGTACTACATAAGCAGGACTAACAATTCCATCAGTAGGAGCAAGACCCAATGCACCTTGCCACATTCGCATCATGTTATAAGCTAAATCATTTTTCTTAACCAACAAATGTTCTTGTGGACTTAAATTGGTAGGCGTATCTCTCTCTAAGTCATCTCGATTTACTATCCCGTTATTTAACGTCACAGAATACGTAGGAACACCAGAGATACCTTTATCTCGTCTTTTAGAAAATAATGAACCTAGATTTTGAAGAGCCCATTCACTATCAAATTCTTTAAATCTTAATTTTGGTAAAGCCATTAGTTCACCTCCGCAAATGGCGAATCAATCCCAAGCTCTTTACAGAAATCGGCAATTACGGCATCAGTCTTTTGACTTTCAGCTTCCAAAGTTTGAAGCTGTTTCGCAATTACATTCAAATCAATCTCAGCTTCCGCTTCAAAGGTATCTACATAACGTGGAATATTCAGGTTGTAATCGTTATCTCGAACCTCTTGAATTGAAGTAACCTTGGCATATTTCTCAATATCCTGACGGTTTTCAAACGCACCCAAAATATTATCTAAATGCTCAGGCAGTAACTTGTTCTGATTCTTTTGCTTCTCAAACTCATTGCTCGCATCAATAAACAAAATATTGTCTTTATGCTCACGGTTTTTCTTCAGCACCAACACACAAGTTGGAATAGATGTGCCGTAGAAAATATTGGCAGGTAAACCAATAATCGCATCCACCACATTCATCTTTTCAATCAAATGCTGACGGATATGCCCTTCACTTGAGCCACGGAATAACACCCCATGCGGTAATACAATCGCAAGCGTACCTTCATCATCAAGGTGATACAGCATGTGCTGAACGAATGCCATATCGGCTTTTGAACTTGGTGCAAGCTTACCAAAAGACTTAAAACGCTCATCACTTAAAAATAACGGATCAGCAGACCATTTTGCAGAAAATGGCGGATTTGCCACAATCGCATCGAACTTCATGTCCATATGCTGTGGTTTCTTTAAAGTGTCTTCTTGCTTGATATCAAACTTAGAAAAATGAACATCATGCAAAATCATGTTCATTCGCGCCAAGTTGTAGGTGGTACGGTTCATTTCCTGACCGTAGATCGCATCGACATTGTTTCCGACTTCACGCTTCACTCGAAGTAATAAAGAACCTGAACCACAAGTCGGGTCATATACGCTACGCAAACGATCTTTACCAAGCGTCACAATACGTGCAACCAAAGTTGAAACGGTTTGAGGTGTATAGAACTCACCTGCTTTCTTCCCTGCACCAGATGCAAACTCACCAATCAAGTACTCATAAGCATCACCCAGTACATCTGCTTCAGTATTGGAAATATCAAAATCAATCGCATCTAAATGTACAAGGACTTTAGAGATCAGCTCATTTCGATCTGTCGCATTGTTACCTAGCTTGGTCGAAGTAAGATCCATGTCCTCAAACAAATGAGCAAAGTCTTCAGAGGATTCAGCATCAAGCGTACTTTGCTCAATGGCTTTGAGCGTTTGAATCAGTTCATCTAAAATAAACTCGTTGTTCTGGGCACGTTCAGCGAGGCTATGGAACAGTTGCACTGGCTCTAAGAAGAAGCCCATGTTCTCAAGGCTTTCTTGTTTAAGTGCTTGTAAGAACTCCTGATGCTCTGCGTTATTGGCATCTAAATCTGTAAACTGTAAGCCTTCATCTTGTAGCTCGTGGTTGGCACTGTTTAACACTTTTTCCGACAAGTACTTATAGAAGATTAATCCCAAAATATAATCACGGAACTCATCTGCCCCCATTTTGCCACGTAGGTCGTTGGCAATATTCCATAAACGTTTTTGCAGTTCTTGAAGCTGTACTTGGGTCATGTTAAAAATCAACCAAAATCATTATTTTAGAATGCGGTTACTTTGCCATAAGCCAAATGCGATATAAAGAGTAAAACATGAAAAAGGAGGCTTTCGCCTCCTTCTTATAGTCACTTCACGATGATGATGTCTGGTGAAATTTCTTTCGAGTGATAGTAGAGATATAGATGACTCGATAAGAACTGTTGAAATGACTGCTTGACACATTCTTGATCAAAACCATCTAAGCCATGTATATCAAGTGGATCTGCGTTCACCTTAAACATATACGTAGAGTGTTCTATTGCTGAATTAAACCCTGCACTCTGATTCGGATCTAACAGTATTGAGTTTGTAGTAAAAATTAATTTCCGATCTGTAATCACAAAAATCTGTGTGTAGTATGCGCCAGAAAGATCACGGTATGTCCTGTGAAACAAATGAAAAACACCTTGTTCATTTTCATGCAACAATTCACAAACGACTTGCTGTGCTTGAATCGAAATTTTCCTTTCAATCTCATCTTGAGTTAAATGTGCAATGTTCAATGTCAAATGATTGACTGTAACCACCACTAAATTTGCTCTTTGCTCCTTGTTATACACTTTTCTAAACAAAGCCATAACACTCTTGAGTTGATCACTCATCCACAGCTTACGCTCAGCCATATCTTTCATATGCAATGTGCTAGTAGAGAATCGTTTGAATGCATTCAAAATATTTTCTAAGATTGGTGCAATACAGCCGATATAGTTCTGATCCGATAATTGATAAGTATTGATTCGAGTCGGCAATAGCTGAATTGCTGGCTCAAGCACCTCATTCATCTGACGAATATGCTCTGCGAATTTATAATTTTGATTATTAAGCGCATATGCACCTATTGGGATATACATGTTAATCATATTCATGTAATCCAATGTCTTTTCTGATACAGGTACAATGATTTGGGCTCCTGCATATGATTTCTTTAGCTTAAACAGTTTAAAGCTTTTCTGTGTGATTACTGAGAACTGTTGTGAACAATGCTGGACGACTCCCTCACTTGCAATAAACGCATATGGTGATTCAATGGATAGGTCTGTATTTGAGTAAATATATGCTGGTTGAGCGAATGATAGTTTCATGTGTTAATTCCAAAAAATAGAGTTCAATATCGAAAATTGCTTAGGCTAATTTTTAAGGTTGTCCCGAGGTCGACCTGATTGAGACTTTTCAATCTTTCTGGTACTCGTACCAAATACCCGATATTTCTTGAGTGTCTTTTCCATCAAAAATTGATCCGTTTTAGATAGATAAGACATGACAATCTCTAAGTTTTTTCTTGCCTCTTCGTCATCGTGAGAAATGCAACCAATTGCAAGATTACGATATTTAAACTTACTCGCATTACAGTTGTGGAAGATGCCCTGATCATCTGTAACGTGTTTCCATAGCTCACCTAGCTTTTGAGCATAGTAAGAATCTTTACTATGCTTACTACCATCCATAAAGAAAATGCAGTGATAGTGATAACCCTTTTGTACTCCGTACTCTAGCTTCCAGATATAGCCTTCAATACCTTCAAGCTCCCCCTTACTCACTAAAATTTTCTTCAAGAATTTGGACATCAATGTCTTCAAATCAGTTAGCAATAAATCGGTCTCCGCTTTCAATGCAAAGTCCACTCTCATAATGAGCAACTTGCATTTCACTTCAAACAAGTCGTTAATCAGCTTCATCCCTTTTTGAAATTGATTATCGCTACGCTCCAATCTATTTTGTAATGCCTGCTTGTATTCAGGCGTTTGCGTTAGCTTCCGTATTTCATATACTAGATTATTGCAGTAATCTGCTTTTACCATACCAACACGCAGTGAAGAGATTGGAGTGGCTTGATGCATTTTCCAAAAAATTGGCTCTTCTGTACTGATCAACCTATGTGCTGGAATATGTTTCTTGATCGCTTCGTCTAGAACTTTTAACTCAGGAACATCAAATCGTTCATTCAAAACACTTGGTCTTTCAAGCGAGTTAAACAACTTATGTAGTGCTGTATTTAAAGATCTATACTGACCTCTACAATCCATCTCATACAACATATCAATATTATTTTGATCAATGAGTTGAACGATATTGATACCGTTAATTGCATCATGTACTTGCACATCAGCATGAACTTCTAAAGATCCGTCTTCAGTCTGACGCATCACCAATTCGTCATAATTCATAATGACAGGTCTTGGGACATCAAAATACTTACGATTGATCTGTTTGATTTCTGTGTTCATAGATTACTCTATTATGTAAATTTTAAGTTGAGCTTCCCTAGCCAATGCCATGTAGAGCATTGGCTGGTATAACTTAGTCAAGTACTTTTAAATAGCTAAGATATTGTTTATTAATACTATTAATTAAACATATATCCTAAATTGTGATTGTTCTGCATCTACGAAATATTGGTTGATACCCAATATAGGTAAACCCTATAAAATCGTGTCGTAGACTTAGATGACTGAATGGAAAGTTAATCAGCTAAAACGCTCATTCGCTTTGCTCTCTAACCATTCCAAAACCTCATGTTCTAACCATCCCACAGCATTACGACTCAACTTAAGTTGCTTAGGAAAAGTCTCGTCATAACGACTAGACTTTTCATTTAATTTTTCATATAAAGTTGAGCGACTTAGACCACTAAGCTTGCTGACCTCATCCATTCGAATGATCTGCATTTTATTTCTATCAATTTGTTCCATATGTGCTTTGCACCCTCTTGTTAAGTACAAAGCAATATTGGAATAAAAATATAGGAATTGAATCAAGTACTTTTTTCCTATAGCACTTTTCAAAACCAACATCATGAAAGAAAAAGATAATTTTTTATACGTGTTAGAAGACTCTATGTATTTTCTGACCCAATCTATTCTAATGTTAGAATATGAGAAACTTCACGCTTTAGACAAATGCCCATGCAATTTTGAAAAACTGAAAGAAATAAACGAATACATTTTAGGTAAAATCGACCGACCTCTTGACGAAGAGAAGCTTAAAATTTCAGAATATCATCTAGTATTAGAAAGTGATTGGCAGTGCAAAAAAGACAAATACGAAATTCTTCGATTTGATTTACTACAAGCATTTTGGTCAGAATACCAAAATAATGGCTTCACCTTGTTTCAACTCAGTACTGATTATTTTGAAATCTCATATCAATCATTAAAAGATTTTTTTTTCATGTGGATTCAAGAAATCTTCAGACAATTCTCAGAACATGTTCAACATCTCAATATTTTAGCTATACAGCACAATTTAAGATCAATGAATAAGCTGTACGCAATCGAAGATTATTTTGTAGAGCTATATGTTAGTTATCATTTTATCTACAAAAGAGTTTTTCAACAGCCCCATGAAATTTATAAAATATTAAATAATATTAATCATATAGCCCCATTTAAAGACCTCACACATGGAGGTAATGATTTTAATGTATTAAAGAAAAAATCTAGCGAAGCTGACTATTTAATTGGACTACAAGTACCAGTAAAAGCTCAAGGCAATATGATAGATGTACTTCATAAAGTTTTTCTGCAAATGATTAGCATGTTGCTTCTAAACAAAAATAATGATACCCCATCAGAAACTCAATTACGGCAAGCAGTTGAAATTGCAACAAGTTTACTCACACTCCAAAAGCGAAATCACTATCCATTAACACAGCGAAAATCACCTCTCAAAGCTTTAGAAGCGTTACTTTATCAAAGCTATAAAAAAAAGCATCCCACAAAAAACTCAAATGACTTCATGAAATATTTAGAACAATTATTTATAGAGAAAGGGTTCACTACCACTCGCTCTAAATCTAAGACACACGGTTCGGATAGGCAAACTCCAGTAAACACAAATGACTTGACCTTAACTATAAATATTCGGAATTATCCTCCTCTAAATGAACTTAAAAAAAAGCTAGCGTCATGCCCACGTACAGATGAGATCGATAAAATTTTTAAACATATCGAACAACAGAGTGAAATTGAAATCTGCTTTGGTTCAGTACGGAAAAATGCAGTAAATATTTTCACTAGATTCAATGAATACTTTGCCCCAAAGAACAAAGGTGATATTGTAAAAATCTACCAACCAGCATCTAACAAAGCTCAAATTACGACCGTCAGTTTGCAAAATCTTTATGATGCTGAAGCAGGTTACTCTATCGAACAGATGCTTAAAAACATCGAAGAGCGCAGATTATAATAATCATTAAATTAAGAAGACTTAGCTCATCTTTCCATTCAAAAAGCCTATCTTTCCAAGCACTAAAATGCACGTTAAATCTCACATTTAGTGCTTGACTGACTTTATGTATATGTGAATAATTGCCATCAGTGGTGATATTGACCTTGCTAGCACATGGCAAAAGAAATAATTGAAATACCTATCTAATTTTTTATCCATAGCTGTGATCTTTAAGTTGCGCTGTGAGGTAAAAAATGTGCGCCTCATAGAAAAAATGCAACGATTAAAGGTACAGATATGTCAATCGCAAAACATACAAAATCGCTTGTTGAACGTCTTAATCTAGAAATTCAATCTTACAACTCTGTCGACTTTAAACCTCTGACTGTGTCGCAAGGTTATGACCTACTTGCATGTCTAGTTGGTTTAAATAAACATGACTTCGGGAAAGTCGGTTTCGTTTCCAGTAGCCTATTTTTAAATGTTCCTACCTATCAGCCAGTCGGTTGGGATCATCATCCAGATCTTGATAAAGCACTTGAGCATGCCATTTGTAAGAAAACAGGTTTAAATAGCAAAGAACATTTTTTCATTCTAGGTGGCTTGGTTGCTCAGCTGACTATGCATGGCTTCAAAAGTCAGGGTGATTGTATTCGCCATCCTGATCAATTAATTGCTATGCTTCGCGAACTCTATGACACCGATGAATCTGTGCTAGAACATTTGGATAGCGTTGTTGAGCTAATTGAGAATCTTGAATATGTCGAAAGTAAAAAATCCAAAGATCTAAAATTATCTCACTATTGGATTTTGCATTGGTGCTATGCGGTACTGCTTAAACACGAGACTGCAATCATCAAAGAGATTAAGGCAAATAATAAAATCCTCACCAAACAACAGGCTTTACTTAATGTATACAAGCCTTATTTCGAACGTGGGCAAACTTCCCTAGAAAAATACTATCGCCTGTGCGTAGACCAAAATTTTGATCAAGCCGTAGATTTTAACGATCAATTCAAAGCGATCTTGTTTACAAGCAGTTATGATCAAACACATGCCTTTGCCATTCCTCAAAACAGCGATGGACTGCCTTTAACTGTGCAGAGAAAAACGAGCAATTTTTTCTATAATATTGATGATATTCATATCGGTGACTATGAAACATGGAATTCATTCTATCGCTTGATGAATGAAGCTGATCGTGTAGTTGAGACTGATGAAGAGCAGATTGTACTTATTCTTTTACAAAGACTTTTCAGAAAAGATGCTCTTGGCAGAGATGATACTGGATACGACTTTGTTGTGATTCATAAATACCAATATTTGTTTTCAGGTGAATTTGAGCAAGAATTAAAGTCACGCTACCCCCTATTCAATGGGATCGGCAAACAACACCAGTTAAACCAAAGAGCACTATCTATTTTCAGTCAAATGTATCGCCATTATCTAGAGCATAAGAACTTTGACACGTATACACTTCCTCGATTAACTCAAGCAACATCTGCTTAATATTAGATTTGGTCTGATTCCAAATAATTTCAGATACATAACATCCTCATGAGAATCATGAAGCTCTTTTCAGGGCTCATGGAAACAAGGTCTGCATTCATGCAGACCTTTTTTATTATTTGAATGAGGAGTTAGGCGATGAGCTTGAAATGCCCATTTTGCCAATCAGCAGAAATCATAATGATTGAAATGAATCAGCAGTCTAGTACTGCACTGGCTCAAGTGGTGTCTCCTGCGACCTTAGGCGCGCTTGGAGCGACAGTAGCAAAGTCTTTTAACTTACCCCCATTGGTGGGTGGTGTAGCAGGAACATTTATTGGTGGTCTGATTAATGCGGTTACTGATCAACCAACAAGGTCACAGCAATCATTGTGTTATTGCCAAGGCTGTACTCAAAGATTTCCATCTAGTCTTCTTCATTAAGTCTGCAATCATATTAAAAGGAATTCCATCATGGCACATCAATTAGAACAAATGGCTTATGTCGGGGAAACACCTTGGCATGGCTTAGGTAATCTACTCACCCCTAATCAACCTCTTGAAGTTTGGGCACAGCAAGCAGGAATGGATTGGTGTATCGAATCATCTGATGTCAGTTACATGGCTCAGAATGAACGTGGTCAAAGCATCATCATACCATTTGAAGAACAGCGAGTATTGTACCGCTCAGATACCCATGCACCACTGTCCGTAGTGAGTCAGCGTTATCAGGAAGTACAACCAAAAGAGATTTTGGAGTTCTACCGTGATCTGACTGAACAATCAGGCTTCGAGTTGGAAACAGCAGGAGTACTGAAAGGTGGTAAGAAGTTCTGGGCTTTAGCACGTACAGGACAAAGCACAGCATTGAAAGGTAAGGATGTCAGCAATGGCTATGTGCTACTAGCATCAGCATGCGATGGTACATTGGCAACTACAGCACAATTTACGAGTATTCGAGTCGTGTGTAATAACACACTTGCCATTGCACTTAAAGGTGCAACTGCAAGCGCAGGTGTGGTTAAAGTACCACATAGCACCAAGTTCGATGCAGAGAAAGTAAAACAGCAATTAGGTATTTCAGTTCGTGCATGGGATGAGCACATGTATGAGATGAAACAGCTTACTCAGCGTAAAGTCAGTCAACAGGAAGCCAAGGTTTACTTTGATGCCGTGTTCAACAATAGCACCATGTCAATTTCTGATCCTGAAGAGAACATCATTCAATTCTACCGTCAGGTAGCAAGCAATTCACCACAGCAAAACAAGACTGAACCCAATGGCAGAGCCATGACCAAAGCCTTAGAGATATTTAATGGTCAAGGGCGTGGAGCTGATCTTTCATCTGCTAAAGATACAGCCTATGGCTTGCTATGTTCGATCACAGAATTTGTTGATCATGAACGTCGTGCCATGAGTACAGATCACCGCTTGGACTCAGCATGGTTTGGAGCTGGAGCTAATCTTAAACAACGAGGACTAGAACAAGCCTTATCTTTAATTGCCTGAGTTAATTTAAGTCTGAGGCTTATAGATAGCCCCGTTTTTAACCACTATCAACATATATATCGCCATACCCGACCTTGAGTCAGGTATGGCTTTTTTATGCACTTTATCTAGAAATCAATAAGGATGAACAATGAATCAAATTGCACCGATTACAAATCAGTCTGTACAGACAAATATTCAAACTGTAATCAATCCACTGACTACCACCAAGCGAGCAACTTCTGCAAAACGATTGGTGAATACCAAAGATATGGCGTATCAAGATTGGCTTGAAGTTCGTAAACAAGGCATTGGTAGTAGTGATGCAGCTACGGCATGTGGCTTGAATCCCTACATGTCGATGCTAGAACTGTGGCTGATTAAAACAGGTCGTCAAGCTCAATCCATCGAAGATGAAAGCGCAGGTATTGCACCGTTATATTGGGGCAAACAACTTGAGCCTTTAGTCGCGGAGTATTACAGCATGCACACTAATAATAAGGTACGTCGAGTCAATGCTGTGTTACAGCACCCTGATCCTGATAAGTATTTCATGTTGGCTAACTTAGATTACGCTGTTGTGGGTAGTGATGAAGTACAGATTCTTGAATGCAAAACTGCAGGAGAACATGGAGCTAAGCTTTGGCGTGATGGTGTACCTCTGTATGTCTTATGTCAGGTACAACATCAATTAGCAGTCACTGGAAAACAGTCAGCCCATGTCTGTGTATTGCTCTGCGGACATGAAACTAAGATTTTCAAAGTAACACGTTCTGAATCTGTGATTCAGCACATCATTAATGCAGAACGTTATTTCTGGGAATGTGTGGAAAAGGATATACCTCCTTCTGTTGATGCGAGCGAGTCTGCATCTAAAGCGATTCAGCAACTCTACCCAACCCATGTACCACTAACAATTGAAGATCTTTCTCACAATGAAACAGCTAATCTCATGTTTGATAAGCTGATCAAACTGAAAGAAGAGATTCAACACAAACAAGAACGATTCGATGAGCTGAAACATCAAATCCAAATGATGATGAAAGATGCAGAACGAGCCACATTCAGTCGAGGTTCAGTCGTTTGGAAGAAAGCCAATGATAGTGTCAGCTTGGACACTAAATCACTGCTAAAGCATCAGCCTTATCTAATCGAGCAATATCCACTGAAAAGACAAGGCGGTCGTCGATTCAATATCTATCAAGACTAGATAGATCCTTCATTACTTTCACCAAAACGGCAAAAACTCCCCCAACTCTCCAACACTCGAAAGTGTGGCGAGTCCTATTGGAAGTTTTTGCCTTTCATTCTGATCTTTTATCTTTGTCTTACATATCAAAGGGTCAGTAATAAAAAAATACTTGGAGCAGAACTTATGATTAAAGGTTTAGCAATTACTCCACCAATACTAGGACGGATTAGTATTGGACGAGTTGTAGAGAAGAACGGTAAACGCTTACCTGAAAAAGATGATCAATTTACCATTACCTCACAGATCCAAAATAAAGAAGGATGGGTAAAACATCCTTTAGATGAACAGCTTCGAGCAAATGCACCAAATCAAAAACTTCGTTCAATCCCTGTCAGAATGATTTTCAATGATCCTGATCTTAATTTGCGAGCAGAGTACACAATGTTTGATCGTCAAACTGGACGTCCGGTTTGTGTTGGTGATGGAGAAACATGCCAACGTTTAACCAATCAAGGTGTAGAACAACATCCATGCCCTTCTCCTGATTTGTGTTCTTTGGCTCAGGGTGGACACTGTAAACCCTATGGACGTTTTCATGTAAACCTAGATGACTCAGATGAGTTTGGAACATTTGTGTTTAGGACAACTGGTTTTAATAGCATACGAACTTTGACAGCTCGATTGAGATATTATCATGCAGCTTCAAATGGTCTGCTCTCCTGCCTACCACTACAGCTAATATTAAGAGGTAAAAGCACAACACAGAGCTATCGTCAGCCAGTGTATTACGTGGACTTAACATTAAAGGGCGGAGTTTCTTTGAATGAAGCAATACTCCAAGCTCAGCAAATAGATAAAGATTGTAAAGAATTTGGTTTTTCACAGGAAAATCTTGACTCTATAGCAAGAAAAGGATTTTTAAATGGGATTTTTGAAATCTCAAGTGAAGAGTATTTTGATCCATTAGAGGAATTTGACTCCACCTCAATTAACTCTACTAAAAATCAAAATATATCTCAAAACGAAAATCAAATGGATAATATAAAAAGCTACCTAAAACAAAGTGTTACACCAATATAATAAAAAATAGAACATCTAACGTATAGATGTTCTATTTTTTTTAATTTATAAACTTTGAAAGTTCAAATTTAAATAAATCATCCTGCTTTTCAAAAAAGTCAATGAATTTCTCATTAGGTCTAACACCCCCATTTCTACTTAATGATAAATTTTTCAATTGATCATTTCTTTCAAGTGAAGCAACGATGTTACTGCTTAAACCCAATCTAACATAATCATTAGTTTCTTTGCTAATACTACCGTATGTAAATAAATTATATTCATCTTCACTAACCAGACCTATATCATATAAGACATTAGCAAATTTATATAAAACAAATGATAGAAAATCAGATTCTATTTTTATCTTTATTAATGCAATATTTACCAGTTCTTTTTCATCTTTAGTTGAAAGATCAATATAATTTTTGAAAAAGCTATTATCATTAATTGAAAACTCGCCATAGGATGCGCCTACGTAAAAATGTTTACCTGCAGAGCTATTCCGAATTGAATAAAAGTATTTCAACATATATCGAATGTTTTGATTTACATTAAATTTATGTTTATTTTCATTAAACATTCTATAGAAATTTCTTGCTTTTTCTTTACTTAATCGCACTAGATTTTTTTCAGCAATATACTCTTCCATATCATCTATAAAGAAAATAAAAATCTTATCAACTATATCCAACACAAACCAATCCGAATTTGATTTAAAATCAAAATATTTATTCTCTAAGATTTGATAAGCTATATCAAAATTCAAATATATTGAATCAATATTGGATTCAATTAATGAACATTTAAACTTAAAATCAACATTAAGATCATTTGTAATTAAAAAATCTTCTCTAATTTTTATAGTATTCTCAGAAGATACAACTTCAACCCCATCTCTACCTAAAATATCTAATTTATATTCATCTGAATAATTTAACAAAACAGGATTATTCACCTCATCCTTGAATACCCCTGATTTAATTTTCACAATTGTATTTCTTAATTTTGCTTTTTCACCAGTAAAAAAAGAATCATAAACAAAATGAATATCAGGATTCAATTTATAAAGACCATCGTTACTTTTTTCAAAGACTTCATTTAATCTATTAACACGCCCTACCAAATTTATTAACTTCTTTGTTTCCAAACTATGCGTATTTAAAATATATAGATTATCAATTGGTAAATTTACACCTTCCAAAATAACAGAATTAGAGACTAAGTATTTTATCTTAGATATGTTTTTAAATTTAAATTCTAAATATTCTTTAATGATATCGGGTAGTTTACCATGTAAATAAATCAACCCCCTCTTCACAAAATCAACACAATAGAAGTCTTCGTGAATATTTTTTGCTAAACTTTCACTAATTATCTGGAGCTCCTCATCATCTTGAATAGATAATGCTGAACAAATCGTAGACGCTAACTGTTCCACCCTTTTGGGTTGCCGCAAATAAAAAAAGTTTTTATTTTTTTCATGAGAAAAAATATAATTTAGAAAATCAGGATAACTATCAACCTTATGATAATCATCAAAATATCGATTATATATATAGTAATTTTTATCACTATCGTAAAGATGAATAGATGGTTCTTTAATATTAAAATCTATCTTTCTTTCAAATATATTTTGAATATTACTAAATTTAATATTTTCAATATTTGATATTAAAGGAGATAAATACAATATATTACTATCTTTTTTTCTAAATTTATTTCTTCTTATTAACCTTAATAATAATATACTTCGCACATCTTTATCCATTAAATTATGTGCTTCATCAATCACTAAGAAATCAAAACTTAGAGATTTATTTTTACTTAACAAACGCAATGCTCGTTCTTGAGTAAAAATAGCAACAAAATCACTCTCACCTTGATACATTTCATCATGGAAAATTATTTTTCTTTCATCGAATAAATTTTTAATAGTGTTATAAGTCTGGGTTAAAAGCGATTTAGTCGGAACTATAATGGCAATTTTCTTATAATCTTTTCTTTTTAAAAATTCTTGAATTAATTTACTTTTCCCAAATGATGTCGGAGCAATATATGCTTTCTCCTCAACCTCTGAACTTAATAAATCCAATCTATTATTTTTTTGTTTATAAGTCTCAACAATACCATCATACTCATATTTATCAACTTTTGCATCAGAAACCACATGAGAAAAATCAACATCTTCAATTAATTTCTTTTCAAAAATAAATCTTGATATTGGATACCATCCCATATTTATAGAGAGATCATATAAAGGAAGATAATAATTATTAACTAGTGCAACTTTAAGAATTATAAAATATGCAAAATTAAGACAGCTTTTCTCTCTATTATCTTTTTCATATTTTTTTAAAAAAAGAATAGAGCAACTTAATAAAAAAGTTAATTCCCCTTGATCCAAAACTTCATTCAAAAATAATTTTTTTATAGAGCTCGAAAATCTTTCATCTTCTTTCAGCAAAGCAACATTAATCATTATTATTTTCCAGCCCCAAAAAATCCATAAAATTGGACAACTTCAGTTTAGTCAATATTATAACATCGCTATTCTTAGCTATTAAAAAATTCAATTTATCAACCGAATCCAAAAAATCATCTATATACCCTTCCTTCCATTCACTATCTAAAAATATAGTTGAACACGGCACTATATTATAATCTTTTATATCTCCATATATTTCTTCATCATACAAATT
The DNA here is from genome assembly GCF_024129595.1 of Acinetobacter lwoffii. Classification (GTDB taxonomy): domain Bacteria; phylum Pseudomonadota; class Gammaproteobacteria; order Pseudomonadales; family Moraxellaceae; genus Acinetobacter; species Acinetobacter lwoffii_O. The sequence continues at coordinate 65,653 of NZ_JAMXXS010000010.1, forward strand.
TGCAAGTGTTTTAATTTGTTTTTTTAAAGAATCTTTAGCTTTTATATCATTATGACTTGCATGATTATAAGCATTTCTCCATGGATTATTATTACCTTTATCACTAGTTCCATTAAAATATTTTTTCAAATCATTATATGCTTCTTTTATTTTACCAAGATGTGATATATCTTCAGTATCCTCCTTACCAGACTTACTTTCTATAACATATATCTCATCTTCTTTTGTATATAAACCATCAAATCCTTTTTTTATTGATGTCTCTTCTAAATTAAAAAAAAGAAACTCTTGCTTATAATTACAATCATTCAAATATAGATGTATAAAAAATTCTGCTATAGCGCCCATTTGTGTATTTTCATGTTTTGTTGAGATGAATTTAAAAAGTCTTTTTTTTACTCTTTGTATATCAGCAGAATCTTCATCTTCACCCTCACAAACTTTTACCAAATATTTATTTATTAATTCTATTAATTTATCATCATAAGCATTTACTTTTAGAATATGTAAATTTCGTCCCACCTCTAATGTTTGCGCAACGACTTCCATACCGCCCCTAAAAAATCTTTTAAAGCCTAATTGTCACACAAATCGCTTAATTTTCCATCATATTTTTATCTAAATGGTCTGCCCACTTCTGCAACCACTCAGCACACTCTTTTTCATAAGTATGTAAATCATAAGTTCCCTGTATCCCTTTTTTAGAATGGCCCAATACTGCTTCCGCCACCTCTGCTGGACACCCCAAACGTGACAACCCTGTACGTACCGTCCTTCTTAAGTCATGTGGATTCCAATCAGGCATGTCATTCAACCACAACTGTTCAGGTCTATATGTTTGTTTATACACCATCTTTTCAGGGTGTTTCATTCTCCATTTACATTCAGTAATCGTTTTTTGCAAAAGTGGCTTTCCACTTTTTTCCATTTGAAAAACATATTCCAAATGCTTATTAGGAAGTTCAGCAATAAACTCAGCACACTGACGAGATAGTTGAACATAGCGTTCCGAGCCATTTTTACTCTGTCTGATATGCCATGTTCTAGACTCTAAATTTATATCTGCCCATTTAGCTTCACAGACTTCACCTGTTCGGCATCCTGTCCAAAGTGTGATCATCAAGACTTGTTTATGTTTTGCTGAAAACCCTGAAGTTGGCAACCACTGCAAAACACGCCTTAATTCATCATCACTTAAAACTCTAGTTCCTTTCGTACAAGTCAGCTTTAATCTAGCTTGTTTCGCACTAGCCTTAGCCAACAAAGCTGGGTTAGCAAAATCTTCTTTAAACTTTTCAAGCCCAATAGCGTACTCATAAGCTAAAGTTAATTCAGACAAAACTCTACCTGCTTGGACATTGGCTCCTCTCGCCACTATATCTGACACCAACTGCACGATATCTTTACGAGTAATTTTTTCAGCAGGTAAATGCCCTAAAACTTTTACAGCATCCCCATACAGCGTTCTTCTTGTTTCATCTTGCCCCTTCTTCTTACGGGACCCTCGAATCAATTTCTTTAACCCTGATCTTGGATCATCTACGTACCTATCTTCGATTACGTTTGTAAGATATAACTCGATTAAATCTTTAACTGTAAATTTATGAAGTTCCTCTTTCTCTTTTGCTGCTTGAAGCTTAGTGAGTCGTTCCAATTTTTCTTCTTTTGCATAAGTACTTGGACAAATTCCTGAACGCCTTTGAGCTTTTAACTTTTGCAACTCAATCCTTGCTTCAGCCAAAGATAGTTCGGGGAAAGTACCTATCTTCATTTTTTTTAGTGAGTTATCAATAGGACTACGATAACGATATATAAAAGATGTTAATCCTGTCTTCCCTTTGTATACTCGCAAGCCTTCATTCTCACCTATATCGGCTTTATAACTATCATTCTTCATTTTCTCTATCGCTTTAGCTGATAGAGCAACTTTTTTAGTTGCTTGAGTTTCTTTTTCACTCACCCAAAAATCCCCTTAGAAACAAAGCCACAGTTTTTGTTAGAATCCGTTTCAGAAATTCAAAAATCGAATCATCTTATTCTTAGTATTTTAACCACATACCAAAAAAAGGTACACTAAAAGGTATACTTACTCATTGGATTGTTCAGGTTTAGACAAGATTCAACAGGATTCGTCAGGAAAAGTTTTGTATGCAATTAATTGTAAATATTATTAATTTTAAAGGTTTTAAGTGACATGAATACAGAAAATATAGGACCTGACCTATCCACACTAACACCTATGATGCAGCAATACATGTCGGTGAAAATGCAGCATCCGCATTCTTTGATGTTTTATCGTATGGGTGATTTTTATGAACTGTTCTTTGAAGATGCACACAAGGCAGCCAAGATTTTAGGCATTACCCTGACCCATCGTGGTAAAGCCAATGGTCAGCCGATTCCTATGGCGGGCGTGCCTTATCATGCAGCCGAGGGCTATCTGGCACGTCTGGTCAAAAAAGGCGAAACCGTGGTGATCTGCGAGCAGATCGGCGAAGGCGAGAGCGCAGGCACTCGCGGAAAGGCACCTATGGAGCGTGGTGTAGTTCGGATTATTACGCCGGGCACCCTGACCGATGATGCCATGCTCGGTGCACATCAAAGCTCGAATCTGGTGGCTTTATGTATTCAGCAGAGTCAGATTGGCATTGCACTTCTCGATCTCAGCGCTGGCTTATTTAAAGTACAGCAGCAGGATTATGATCTTAACCAGCTCATGATTGAACTGGCACGTTTGATGCCAAGCGAAATTCTGCTGGATGAAAATATCGCTGATCCGACATTGACCGAACAACTCAAACAGCAACTGGATATCTCGGTCACCAAACGTCCAAATGTTGATTTCAACCTGAATAATGCACAAAAAACCTTATGTGACCAGTTTGCCGTCAGCACGCTTTCAGGTTTCGGAATTGATCATTTACCTTTGGCTAAAGCAGCCGCAGCGGCACTGATTCACTACGCCAAAGAAACCCAGAAAACTGCGTTACCGCATATCCGCACGATTCAGCTAGAACAGAGTTCAGATTTTATTGCTTTGGATCCGGTGACACGCCGTAATCTTGAACTGATTGAGCCTTTATTTGAACATGGGACATCCTTATTTCAGCTGATCAATGATTGCCAGACTGCCATGGGGGGGCGCTTGCTCAGTCGCACCCTGATGCAACCTTTACGCGATACCGCCTTGCTGGATGAGCGCCTGGATGCCATTCAAGCCCTGCTGCAAGTTTTCCACGAAGTACCTGTACGTTTGGTACTAAAAGAAATTAGCGATATTGAACGCGTGCTGAGCCGTATTGCGCTTGGCAGTGCCCGTCCACGTGATCTGGTGCAATTGCGACAGGCCTGCGCGCAAATTCCATTTTTACGCCATGCCCTGCAACCGATTGTCAGTCAGCAACAGTCCAAACTTTTAGTACAACTCAATGAAGAACTCGGCGACTTCCATGATCTACATCAACGTCTGATGTCCGCCATTGTGGAAAATCCACCCGTCCTGCTTCGTGATGGTAATGTCATTGCAGAAGGTTTTGACAGTGAACTCGATGAACTACGTCAGATTCGTGATCATGCCAGCCAGTTCCTGATTGATCTGGAAATTAAAGAGCGTGAACAAAGCGGCATTCCGGGACTGAAAATTGGCTACAACCGCGTCAGTGGATATTATATTGAGCTGACCCGCGCACAGGCTGAACAGGCACCCGAGCACTATATTCGTAGGCAAACCCTGAAAAATGCCGAACGCTACATCACACCTGAACTGAAAGCATTTGAAGACAAAGTCTTATCAAGCGAATCGCGTGCCTTGGCCCGTGAAAAAATGCTGTTTGAAATGCTGCTGGATGAACTGCGTCAGGATATCGGCAGTTTACAGATGATGAGCAGCGCAATTGCCCAGATTGATCTGATTGCTAATTTTGCCCATCAGGCGCGTTTACGCAACTGGTCGCGTCCAAAATTTAGCCCTGAAATCGGTGTAAGTATCACTGCTGGACGACATCCAGTGGTAGAAGCCCTCAGTAAATCGGCCTTTACTCCGAACGATACGCGACTGGATTTTTCCCATCGCATGGCCATCATTACCGGCCCCAACATGGGTGGTAAATCCACCTTTATGCGCCAGACTGCATTGATCATGTTGCTGGCTTATTGTGGTGCCTATGTTCCAGCGCAAGCTGCAACTTTAGGTCCGGTTGACCGTGTCTTTACCCGTATTGGTTCTGCCGATGATTTATCGACCGGCAAATCAACCTTTATGGTGGAAATGACCGAAACCTCGCAAATCCTGCATCATGCCACCAGCCAGTCTTTGGTACTCATGGATGAAGTTGGCCGTGGAACCAGTACCTATGATGGCTTGTCTTTGGCTTGGGCCTGTGTGCTGGATCTGACCAAACGCATTCAATGTTTATGTCTATTTGCTACCCATTATTTCGAACTGACTGAACTGGATAAGGAAAGTGGCATTAATAACTACCATGTCACGGCCAAAGAGCTGAATGGTAATCTGATTTTATTGCATAAGGTGCAACATGGCCCGGCCAGTCAAAGTCATGGCTTGCAAGTCGCGAAATTGGCAGGCATTCCGGCTGCGGTGATTAAAGAAGCGCAAAACCGCTTAAAGATTCTGGAAAAACAGCATCAGGCCAAGCCACTGAGCCCGCAGCATGATCTGTTTGCAATGCCTGAAGTTATGGAGCCTATAGAACGTATCATCGAAATTGAAAAAGAATCGCCTGCACTGGACTTACTCGAAGATATTGATGTAGATAGTTTAACTCCGCGTGAAGCCTTGCAGCAGTTATATGCTCTCAAAGACCTGATCAAACAGCCAAGTTAATTCTCGGTCCTAGACCTCATCTGGCATAGGGTCGATGTCCTGAACATACCGATGAATGCTGTAATTCATCGGTATGCGACCTTTTTTCAAATTTAACAGCCCTATATATAACAAATATCAATAAAAGGAATTGTTAGTTCCCCCTGTTTTTGCCTAAAATACAGCATTCGTAATTAGAACCATATTTTTTAGGTAGCTGTCGCCATGACCTTCGTTGTCACTGAAAATTGTATTAAATGTAAATATCAAGACTGTGTTGAAGTTTGCCCTGTAGACTGTTTCTATGAAGGTCCTAACTTCCTTGTGATTAACCCGGACGAATGTATCGACTGTGCGTTATGCGAACCTGAATGCCCGGCAAATGCAATTTTTTCTGAAGACGAATTACCAGAGGGTCAAGAAGTCTTTATTGAACTGAACGCTGTCCTGTCACAAAAATGGCCAAATATCACACAAATTGGTGACCAGCCAGCAGACCGTGAAGAATGGAATGGCAAAGCAGACAAATTACAATACCTTGAAAAGTAATTAGTTTAAACTTTAAAAGATCAGCATTTGCTGATCTTTTTTATACTCAACGCACACATTTCATTGCAATATTCTCCAAATTTCTCCCTATATTTAGTCTAAAATAGCGCTATTTTGTAAATATCTGATTTCTATAAATGAAGAACTTGTTAAAGGGATTATTGAGTCTTTGTATAATTCCTCTTGTTTTTGTGGGCTGTACCACGACCACAAAACAACCTGGACAGGCCACCACACCTGCTGGAAAACGGATTTACATTCCACAAGAACGTGTTCAATACGATCGTAAAGCCCACCCGAAAACTGTGCCTTATGTGTATACTCACTGGGTATCGGCACTGGATAATTTGTCACGCGTGCGTGAATATGAGGTTTTTCTGGAACGTCATGGGGTTGGCAATATCATTCCGAGTTTCGAGTTGATGCGTACTGCACGTGATTGGGCCAAGTGTGGTCGTTCCCAATACATGATTCCGAGCCGTGAATTATGGGCCAATCAGATCCCAACTTTAAAAGTCTTTAAATATCTGGTTGCAGCCAATGTACTGACTGATTTTGAAGTCACATCAGTCTATCGTGACTTGCCTTTAAACCAGTGTGCCGGCGGTGCCAATTCTTCACGCCATCTTTACAACTCTGCGATCGATTTCCGGATTGGGCCTGAATATCCCCAAGCACAAGATTATAGTTATATTGAAAATACCAAGTTTAAATTGTGCCAGTTCTGGGTGCAGCATGGTCAAAGCCTGAATATGGGACTCGGCATGTATGCTTCTGGCCAGATCCACATCGATACCCAAGGTTATCGTACTTGGGGACCGAGTTTAGGCCGTAATTCCTCAATGTGTAATTACTAAGTCATGACAAATGTTCTACAAAGTTCATGCAGGACTTTGTAGCGCCTAAAAAATCATCACCTATAGAACAATAAATTGCGCTCTGCCGCGAAAAGTTTAAAATGCACGCATCGCAATCGAGGTGCTAAGACTATGCAACAAATGTGGACAGACATTGATCACTATATTGATTCACATTTAATTCCTGAAGACCCTATTCTGAATCAAACTCTTGAGAATACCGCAGCGCACGGTTTTCCTGATCACCTGGCTGTAGCACGGAATCAAGGCATGTTGTTGCAGATGCTGATCCAGATGAACCAATGTAAACGTGTACTGGAACTCGGCACATTTGCAGCATATAGCACCATGTGGCTGGCACGTGCGTTGCCGGATGATGGCTATATCCTGACCATTGAAGGACGTGATACCCATGCAGCGATGGGTCAGGAAAATATTGATCGCGCGCAGCTTAAACAGACCGTCGAACTGAAATGCGGCCGTGCAGCAGATGTGCTTAAAGCCCTGCCTGAAGATACGGAAGCTTTCGATTTCATCTTTATTGATGCAGATAAACAGAGTTATCCGGAATATCTGGAACTCAGTTTAAACCTGTCGCACTCAGGTACGCTTATTTTTCTAGACAATGTGATTCGTGCTGGCGAGATCATTAATCCGGACAATAATAAACCAAGTATTGAAGGCATTCGTGACATGTTTAAAGCGCTTCAAAATCATCCACGTATCTTGTCATGCACTGCTTTACAAACGGTTGGCAGCAAAGGACATGATGGTTTTGCACTCGCGATTGTGAAATAAAACAAGAAGAACAAAAATCACCCAATGACATATTTACCATAAATAACATTAACTTATAAATATTAACCACAGAGTTATCCACAATATATGAGGATAACTCTGGTCATTTTTAAATCAAGCTGTAACAATTTACGATTAGACTTCGCGCTTGGCTATTATATGCAATTCTCACTTCGCAACCAGTAACGGTACTTTTGAATTCCGGAAAATCGTGGTCGCAATACTGCCCAAAAAGAACTGGTGAATTTTACTGTGACTAAATGCACCCAACACGATCAGCTGAATTCCGAGTTCCTGCTGATAGGTCAAAATATTTTCTGCGACATCGCCATAGCGGTATTGTGGCACCACATCTAAACCAGCCTGATTTAAATATTGCAAAGGCTCATTCAGAATCTCAGCATGATCACCGATATATAACAAATGGCATTGCAATAAGCGCAGCAGATCACTTTCCGCAATCCGTTTCATCATCTTGATACAGGTCGGTGAATATTCATAGGCGAAAATAAATCGTGTCGGCGGCTTAAACTGTTCTCCGACCGTCATCACGGTACAGTTTGCCCCACGAATAAAATTTTCCACATTGGTGCCAATTGGTTTATTTTTTTCAGCGGAGCGTTCACCGAGTAATCCAATCACTGCGATATCATCAGGCTGCAGGATCTGAAAGCTTTGTTCCAGAAAATCACCCTTTTCCTGAATATGGGTGGTTTGAATGCCGTGTTCTGCCAGAATCCGCTCCGAAATGTGTTGCAGCAGGTTATTGCTATAATCCAGCGCGATTTCACTTTGTTTTTGTTCAAGCTCAGCCAGTTCTTTCAGTAACATGGCATTACTTTCAAAGCCAATCACTCCGCTGATTTCCCCCAGATGATAACTGGCCGGGTAATAATCCAAAACCTGTAACAGAACCAGTTCACGGCCAGTCTGTTTGGCAATCCATGCCGCCGCGTCTGCCAGCGCGTTTATACATGGCGATGAGTCGATGCAGGCGATGACACGTTTCATGTTTAGCCTCTCTTCTATTTATGATAAAAATTTCTTAGTTATTTTTAACTTAGCATAAGCATTCAAAAATGTGCAGCGAAATCTGTAAGGCTTGGCTTGAAATATGTTAACTTTTATGTGAACAAATATAGATCAATATATCGAACCCTCTGCTGAGTCAGTCGGTTGTATCAAGCAATTGACTTCCAAAAGCTTATTCACGATAGCGAATGAATTGGGCCGGATTACCGGCGACAATCGCGCGTTCCTCAACATTCTTGGTCACCATACTGTTCATTCCCACCACGGCCTGATCTGCGATTTTAATTCCATCCTTGATACCCACATGTGCACCCAGCCATACATCCCGCCCAATCTCGATGCCTTGCGAACGTACTGGCTGCTGATAAATCGGCTGCTCAGGATTCATGCCATGATCAAAGGCATAAAGATGACAATAAGCGGCGATACGCACCTGATCATGCAGTTTAATCCCTACTCGACCGCCATCCAGAATACAGTGATGATTGATCGCCACTTCATTACCGATCTCTAGGGGGCCATGTAAGGTGCAATCTGCAGCAATAAAGCTATTATCACCAATGATGATTTTGCGTCCCGGCTCCGCGAAAATATGTGCAAGAGGTGAAATAAAACAGTTTTCACCAATCTCGACGGTTTCCATTTCCATCAAGTAAGCCTGATAGTCCTTTTGCCACGCTTCTGCCCAACCGCGATTTTTTGGCTTTAAAGACCAGTACAGCCAAGGCATGTAATTCAGGCGATGTTTATGCTGCTCACGATATTTCAGTAATGGATCTACGTCAGTCATCTGTCGCTTCTTCTATGATTTTGAGCTGTTCACGGCCGCGGGTCACATCTTGAATTTTTAAGGCAAAAGGTTGAATTTGATGTAACTGAAATAAGGTGCTGATCTGCACCCCTTCGGCTGTATATTCTTCCTGATAATCGATTTGCTGCTGATTCAATTCATATTGAAAGATGGCCCATTCATTGAATTGACAGGAAAATTGCACCTTCTTCTTTTCAATCAGTTCAATTTTTTCTGCCAACAACAAACATTGCCCAGCACAACCGCCATAGGCCCGTACCAAGCCCCCTGTTCCCAGCTTGATCCCGCCATACCAGCGATTGACCAATACCAGCACATTGGTCAGCTCATTGCCTTCAATAGTTGCCAGAATCGGGCGTCCTGCAGTACCTGAGGGTTCACCATCATCATTAAAGCGTACCTGATGGCCAATTTTCCAGGCCCAGCATTGATGGGTGGTGCTTGGATCGCGATAAGCTTCTAGAAAATCTTTCACGTCCTGCTCATTTTCAACAGGGGTGGCAAAGGCCTGAAAGCGGCTTTTTTTAATGTCTTCCTCGAAACTGACCAGGCTGGCAATGGTAAATGGCATAACTTCAGACTTTAAACTCTCACTGCTGCAGTATACCTGCTTTGCACAGACAAATAAAAAGCCTCTCCACGGAGAGGCCTGATTTTAATCGATTGTTTTACTTATTTGCTTGGCAAATATTATCGTTCACGCAAGGCTTCTTTGGCTTTGTTAAACGGCTTAATCAGATAATCCATCACGGTTTTTGAACCTGTACGAATATCTACGGTAGCCACCATCCCTGGAGTAATATTGAACTCCTGCCCGGCATTATTGCTGAGCTTGTCGCTGTCGGTACGAATATACACCCGATAATAAAATTGATCCTGCTTGACTTCATCACGCAAGGTATCCGGTGAAATCATCGCAACTTTACCATTCAACCCACCATAGATCGAATAATCATAAGCTGTAATTTTAACGAATGCTTCCTGATCAGGGCGAATAAAGGCAATATCACGCGGCGAGATTCGTGCTTCAACCAGTAATTTTTCATCCAGTGGCACGATGGTCATCAACTTGCCATTTTGTGGAATCACGCCGCCCAGCGTCATCACATCAATCTCTTTGACGACACCGCGAACCGGTGATTTAAAAACAGTTCGGCTCAAAGTATCCGACTTGCCACGTACCACCTGTTGCTGGGTTTCTACATCAGTATTGGCTTTGGACAATTCTTCCCGCGCATTCACATAATATTGATTACGGATATCATTCATCTGATTACGCAGGTCATTGGCTTCACGTTTTAGACGCAACACTTCAACCTCACTGGCTGCCCCTTTGGCGACCAAGGGAGCGGTCATTTCCAGTTCTTGCTGCACCAGTAACAAAGCCTGTTCCAGGCCTGCAACAGATTCTTGCAAATTGGCTCGACGCGACTGATACAGGGCCGTTTCTTCTTTAACCAATTTGGGATATTTCAACACTTCTTCAGGAAAGACCAACGGTGCGCCGGTGACTTCCGCACGTAAACGGGCTGAAGTGGCACGTGATGACACCAGCAAGGATTCTGATTCACCGACGTTGGATTCAAAGCGGGTCGGATCAAGCTGGGCCAATACTTGCCCACGCTCGACAATCTCACCTTCTTTGACATTAAGTTTAGTCAAAATACCGCCATCCAGAGACTGAATCACCTGCTCTTTGGATGATGGAATTATTTTTCCGGTACCGGTAGACACTTCTTCCAATTTGAATAACCATGCCCAGCTCAGCAATACCAATAGGCCAATGCCAATAATCCAGATGATGACACTTGATTTGGGCAAGGGTGGTTCCTGAAAGCTGACCTTGCTGGAACGTTTTAGTTGCTGTAGTTCACTCATGCACTTGCTCCCACAACCCGCTTATTACCACCCTGCGACTGATTCAGGATCTGATCCCGTGGTCCATCCATCACAATCTTGCCATCATTGACCACCAGAATACGATCCACCAGTTCCAATACCGCACGACGATGAGTGGCGACGATCATCGTACGATGGGTTAAATACCCTTTAAGATGATCAATCAACTGTTTTTCTGACACATCATCAATGGCAGCGGTCGGTTCATCCAGTAGCAAAATTTTTGGTTGACGGATCAATAACCGTGCCAATAACAAGGCTTGACGCTGCCCACCAGAAAAGCCGACACCACCCTCTAAAATGATATGATCCAGCCCTTCTTTTTTCTCCTGTACAAATCCCAGTGCACCGGTAATTTGTAAGGCTTCCAGAATTTGCTGATCGGTGGCCAAAAGTGCACCCAAAGTCAGGTTTTCACGAATTGAACCATAAAATAACTGCGAGTTCTGATTTAGCAAACTCATATCACGCCGCACATCTGACGGATCAATCAGGGTCAGATCAATACCATCCAGCTTGACCTTGCCCTGTAACGGTGTCTGCATCCCAGACAAAAGCTGTAACAAGGTCGATTTTCCTGCACCATTACGGCCCAGAATCGCGATTTTCTCCCCCGGCTTGATTTCCAGCTTGGGAATCATCAAACTCGGTTTCGGATCATCATCGCCATATTTAAACACCACACCGTTGAGCTCATAATGCCCATCCAGTGCCGGACGATGAATCAGGTGCGAATAGTCCGGCTGATCCACCGGTTTTTTCATCAATTCATCCAGACCGGATTTCGCTACTTTGGCCTGCTGCAAGCGACCCAGTACGCCCGTAATTTGTGAAATTGGTGCCAGCATGCGTGAAGATAGAATCGAACAGGCCACCAGTGCGCCTGTGGTCATGTCACCCTCCATCATCGCAAAAGCCCCGACCAAGACTACAATTGCAAAGGTCAGTCCCTGAATTTTTTGGGTCCAGGCGGTCATCAAGCCGACAATTTTACGTTGCTGCATGCTGACATCGGCTGACACTTCATTCATATGATTCCACTGATTCTGGAAACGCGTTTCAGCTCTTAACAGCTTGATGTCTTCAATTCCTTGTACAGCTTCTACCAGCAAGGCATTGCGGATGGCAGATTCACGCATTCCCAACTGGGCCAGCTGTGCCAGTTTTTTCTGCGCCAGAATCCCTGGAAGAATCATTAAGGGCACAACGAGTAACATGACCCAGAACAGATTGCCACCGATCACCCAGAAGATGCCTAAGAACAGGAAGAAAAATGGCAGATCGGCAATGGCCGTAACTGTGGTTGAAGTCACCAGCTCGCGGACGCCTTCCAGCTCGCGAATTTGTGAAATAAAAGTTCCTGTCGATTTGGAACGTTCGCTGTTTTTAATCCGTAATGAATGACCAAATACCCGGTCAGAAATTTTTAAATCCGCGCGTTTACCAATAATGTCTGAAAGATAAATCCGCGAGACACGTAATACAAATTCAAAAATCGCAGCGATCAGCACGCCACCGGCCAACATCCATAACGTCGGAATAGATTGCGATGGAATGACACGGTCATAGACATTCATCGAGAAAACTATCGTGGCCAGTGCCAGAATATTGGCAATTAAAGACGCAAACATCACATCGATATAGCGCTTCCAGTCATTCAGGACAATTGACCAGAACCAGTTTTTCTCAAAGGGTTTGATATATTCATCCACCCGCGCATCTGGAACTGAAGATTCAGGACGCAGCACATAAAGATGCTTTATGCCAGTCTCTAACTGTTCAATCGTGAAACTTTGAGATAAACCTTCATCTCCACTGAGCTGAATGCTGACATTGCCCTGCGTGTCGATGCGTTCGATTACCCCCACATCACCACTATCGAATTCAGCCAGTAAAGGTAAACGCCATGGATTCAGCAGGCTGCGCTCAAATTTATTTTTACGGACATTTAAACCCATCTGACGACTGACTATCTTGAGCATGTCATCGATGTCATGATGCTGGTTCCAGTCCAGTTGCAGGCGTATCCGCTCCTCAGAAGGCTCGATCCGGTAATGCCGGGCAATATTTAAAACTGCCTGAAGCCAAGGTTGATAATTTATTATTGTAGTACTCATGGCTGAACTTCAAACCCCTGAATAGAAATGCTGTTAAGCGCGTAAATATCCCGTGTACGGCCCGTGACCTGAATGTACTGTACGATCGCCGAGTAAATGTCATAGCGTGCCGATTCAATTTCCTGCGCGGCACTATGAATGGCTTGCTCTGCATTCAGCAAATCCACTACGGTTCGGGTACCCAATTTATATTGTTCTTGATACAGCTCTTTGGTGCGTACCGTGGTTGCGCGGCGCTGGGATAAAACCCCCATTTGTTTTTGTTTATTTTCAATCTGCTCGCGGATCAAGCGCACCTGATCCTGCACATCCAGATAGACCGTATTGACCTGTGCGCGTGCAGCTTCTTCGGCATAGCTTGCGGCACGGGTCTGTGAACGCGTTGCACCACCCTGATACAAATTACTGCTGGCTTCAATCATGACTGAATTATAGAAGCCATCATCTTCATTATTATTTGGATTCCGTCCATTCATCGCCTGACTTAGACTGCCTTTAACACTAATGGTCGGATAAGGGCTTAGCCGCGCCTGATCTTTTTGCAAACGGGCAACATTGACCCCGGCATGGGCCAGAATCATGTTCGGAATCTGGGTAAATTCCGGATCCTAATAAAGATCGGCCTGTGCCACAATACGATCAGGAATATCCCATTCAACAGTGGATACATCAAATCCTAGCAAGGTACGCAAGCGTTGTTGATATTGTCTGAGCTGGGTCTGCTGTACAATCAGATTCGATTGCGCTGCTTCCAGATTGGACTGCGCCTGAATCGGGTCGGCCTGACTGCTGATTCCGGCGCGGGCACGCAAATTGGCAATTTCTGCAATCCTTCCAATGCCCTGAATTTGCTGTTGGGCAATCTGGGGAATTTGCTGATAGCGTTTGATACTCACTATTGCATCAGCCACTTCAAATGCGATCTGATCCAGACTGACCAGCACCTTGGCCTGTTCTTCTGCCAATCGCGCTTCTTCCACACTTACATTGGTTTTAATTTTGCCAAAGTCATACAGCATCTGGGTGGCATTCAAAGAAACCATTTGTTGTCCACGTTCACCGGAAGTGAGGTCACCTGTCCCGATACCCCCGGATAACTGCGGATAATAACCCGCTCTCGCCACATCGATATTCGCGGCCTGCGCAGATAATGTCGAAATACTCTGTGTGATTTCAGGACGTCGCTGCACTGCCCGGTGTACAGCTTCCACCAAATTCATTTTTTGTGGAATACCAGCTGTGACCGTAGGACTGAAAGCTGGCTGTCCTGACTGTGGCCGGGTAATTTGCGGCAGCTCAGCTACTTTTGATGTATCTAATGAATAATGACCGAGCGAGGTAATATCAATGGTATGCGCTGACCGTGTCGGCTTGGGTACAATCAGCTGATCCAAGCCATTCTTGAGATTGGTAAAATAATGAGATGAACTTTCTGCATGCGCCAAAGACACAGATAAAGGCAAAAGAAGAAGTATCAATCCCCTTCTTTTTTGATCTGTTTTCCCCTGATTTTTTTAAAGTGTTCTGCCCTAAATCGTATAATTATGTAATGTTTCTTGTTTTAGCCTAACCATATATCAAATCCCTTTAAAAGAAATCTTTTTCACTTTGATTTGATCAAAAAAAACCCTGCATCCGACAACTGGCGTCTGATGCAGGGTTTTTATATAAAGCAGGATTATTTAAACAGTGAAATCATCACCCAGATAAACTTTTCTCACGGTCTCATTCGCCAGAATTTCTTCTGGTGTGCCTTCAGCAAGCAATGCGCCTTCACTGACAATATAAGCATGCTCACAAATCGCCAGCGTTTCACGCACATTATGATCGGTAATCAATACCCCAATCCCACGATCTTTCAAAGTGGTGATGATATCTTTAATATCACCAACCGAGATCGGGTCGACACCAGCAAAAGGTTCATCGAGTAACATAAATTTTGGATCTGCTGCCAATGCACGTGCAATCTCGGCACGGCGTCGCTCACCACCGGAGACACTCATTCCTAAAGAATCTTTGATATGAGTGATTTTAAAGTCGGCCAAAAGTTCCGCCAGACGTTGCTGACGCTGGGCCTTGGTCAAATCCTTGCGGGTTTCCAGAATCGCCATAATATTTTGTGAAATTGTCAGCTTGCGGAAAATCGATGCTTCTTGCGGCAAATAGCCAATTCCCTTGCGTGCCCGTTCATGCATGGCCAGATCAGAAAGATCCAGATCATCCAGATAGATTTCACCTTTATCCATACGTACCAGACCGACGACCATATAGAAGCTGGTGGTTTTACCTGCACCATTAGGTCCGAGCAATCCGACAATCTGGCCACTTTCCATACTAAAAGACACATCTTTCACCACCCAGCGCTTATTATAATTTTTCGCCAGATGTTTGATGGTCAAGGTTTGAACTTGCTGCGATTGTTCCATTAATCACGTGCTCCTGGAAAGGATTGTGAAGCCGATGGTGGAATCACAATTTTTACGCGACCTTCAGCTGAACCGGTTTTATTCGGTGTACCAATCGCTTCAACATCACCTTTATTCATACTATATTTTAAAGTCGCACCACGAATACTGGCCCCATCCTGCTGCAATAAGGCATTACCAGACAGGGTAATAATTCCGGTTTCAGCATTGTAGACAATTTTCTGAGCCTGACCTTTGGTTAGACCTTTGGAGGCATCTACTTTTTGCTGGAACTGTGTCGGGCTACCGGTAGCCGTAATCAGGCTAATCTGGCGCTTATTGTTCAGATTGGCCACAATTGAATTGGCTTGCAGCTTCATGGTGCCCTGTTCAATGATGACATTGCCCGAATACGTCGTCACACCCGTCCGCTCATTGAAAGTTGCCCGGTCAGCCAGCAAGGTGATTGGCTGGTTACGGTCAGATGGCAGTGCAAAAGCAGCGATTGAACCGAGTCCAACCACAGTCGCCAGCGTCATACGCTTCAGGAAAGTGTGCATCATTTTGGCTTTAGGAGTTTGGTTCATACTTTCCTCGAATATTAAAGAATTCGTATTGACCATCATTAAGATTGGCTTTAAGACCCTGGCTGACAAATTCAGCCTGTGGAGATTCCACAATCACTGTCTTGTCTGTTTCAATTTCACGTGTTTTCGGAAAAGCGGTCAGTTCTTCAGTACGAAACTGCATTTTCCCATTTTGCATGATTTTGGTGGCGAACACTTCTTGAGAGAGTACAACTTTTGTATTGTCATCATAACCATGCGCCATTTTGGCAAAGAAAGTTGCATCGACTTTGCCATTGTCATAAGTCGATGCTCGCAGATTTTCTAGCTTTGAAGTTTCTAGCTGCAGGTTCTGCTCAAGTCGGTCCACTTGGGCACGAACCGACACCTGGCCTGTTTCATCCGTCTGGGTTAAGTTAATATTTTGAGCGGAATAGGTCATGCTGCGCGCAGAATCTGCCTGCAGCTTGTTGCCCTTGCCGCTGTAATAGTAATAACCACCACTTATTGCGGCAATAATCACAGCCGTAATATATAAAACTTTAGTATCCATAAGCGGTGTACTTAATCCAAAAGATATGACTTATTAATAAGGCGCACGAGTATATTTTTCAAGTAACTCTTGGTACATGCCTTTGGACATTAACAGCATATCGCAGATTTCACGCACCGCACCACGTCCACCTTGGGCCTGAGTCACCAGATCGGCACGGCGGCGAACTTCAACATGACCATTAGGCACGGTCACTTTCATGCCGGCAATGGCAAAAGCAGACAGATCAGGCCAGTCATCGCCCATGTACAGGCAATCTTCAGGATCAATGTTGAGCTGTGCGCAGGCTTCACGAAGTGCTGTACCTTTGTCTTCACGGCCCTGATAGACCAGATCAACACCCAGATCCGACATACGCTTTTCTACGATATTGCTTTTACGTCCGGTGATAATAATCACCTTGATCCCTGCTTGCTGAACCAGTTTCATGCCCAGACCGTCACGAATATCAAAGGATTTGATCTCATCGCCAGTATTGGTCAGCGTTACAAAGCCATCACTTAAAATACCATCTACATCAAGCACCAGTGCTGCAATATGACGTGCCTGCTCTAATAATACATAAGATGCCATTTATTAATTTACCCCAGCCTGAATCAGGTCATGCATACTAATCACACCAATGACTTTATTGGCATCATCAACAACTACAAATTGATTAATTTTATGCTCATTCATACGTTCCAGTGCCACCACTGCACGTGCTTCCTGAGAAATGGTCAACGGATTTTTGGTCATCACGTCCTGAATAGCCAGATTGACATCAAAACCTTGCTGCTTATCAATCAAGCGACGCAAGTCACCATCGGTAAAAATCCCCAGCAACACATCATTTTCATCGACGACTGTGGTTAAGCCCAAGCGCTTGTTGGAAATTTCGTACAATACTTTATTCATGGTGGTATCAGGCGAGACTTTCGGCAAATCGGCTCCAGTACGCATCAGATGCTTCACATGCAATAACAGACGCTTACCCAGTGCACCTGCAGGATGTGAGCGTGCAAAATCATCCGAGGTAAAGCCGCGAGCATCCAGTAAAGCCACCGCTAAAGCATCACCCAAAGCCAATGTTGCCGTCGTTGACGATGTCGGCGCTAAACCCAGTGGACAAGCCTCCTGAATATTACCCAGCGTCAAAGCCACATCAGCATTTTGTGGCATTGGACCACGATCATCACCACTGATTGTAATCAGCGGAATTTCCAGATGTTTGATGAGTGGCATCAACATCATGATTTCATCACTCTTGCCCGAGTTTGAAATAGCAATCAGCACATCACCTGCCACCAGCATACCCAAGTCGCCATGACCGGCTTCACCCGGATGCATAAAGAACGACGGTGTTCCGGTCGAAGCAAAGGTCGCCGCCATTTTACGGCCAATATGACCTGACTTGCCCATTCCGGTAATCACCAGACGGCCAGTACACTGTAGAATAATTTCACATGCCCGGCTAAAACGGTCATCAATCTGTGTTGCTAAAATCTGTAGTGCATTTTCTTCGATACGCAGTGTTTCAAGTGCGACTTTCTGGAAATCTAGTTGATTCGCTGTTTTTTGTGGATTCAAAGCCTGTTTACCTACGCTAAGGACAGAGAAAAACTCTGGTTTGATGGGCATAATTTTCGCAATTTTAGCATAGCTATGCAATTGTAAGCTTTCTAAATGTAGAAGATTCGACGGATTTTTAATATATTCAGATTGTATTCAACTTGCGCAATCTGGTATCTCCGCCTCTACATTCACTCCATTTTTAAAACTGTAGAATGTGCTTATTTTTATTTTTTATTAGAATATCCTCACTCTCGTCTCAATGAATGGGATTCATACTAAATCATCCTCATTTCAATTTAACTCAATTACCCTGACGGATACTGTCTCTGAAAATGTAAGCTCAATATCGCCATTTCACTTCCTGAACCTCTTCTTTATAAATCGCTCTCGTCGCCTAACTCCCCTAAATAACTGAGGCTTTTTACGCTTTTATCTTTATGAATAATTATGCTTAGGTTAAGATGATTCATCCTTTTATTTGAAGTCTTTTGAACAGCTATGCAACCATTTGTTCTATATAACTCAGAGCAACGCAAAAAAGTAGAATTCGTACCTCGTGTTGAAGGTCAAATTGATCTGTATGTCTGTGGTATGACGGTTTATGACTACTGTCATATTGGACATGCACGTACAGTGGTTGCATTTGACTATATTATCCGTTTCCTGCGTAGCCAAGGCTGGAAGGTCAAATATGTGCGCAATATTACGGATATTGACGACAAAATTATTAAACGTGCCAATGAAAATGGCGAAAGTATCTCAGAATTAACAGGTCGCTTTATTGATGCGATGAATGAAGACTTTGCCAAACTGGGCTGCCTTGCACCTGATGTTGCACCTAAAGCGACAGATTACATCGATCAAATGCAAGATATGATCGGCAACCTGGTCAACAAAGGTACGGCTTATCCTTCCAATAATGGTGATGTCTACTTTGAGGTCGAAAAATTCGCCAAATACGGTCGCCTTTCTGGCCGTAAACTGGAAGATATGCAAGCGGGTGCGTCTGAACGTGTCGACGTCGAAGTTGAAAAGAAACACCCGTTTGACTTTGTTCTCTGGAAACATGCCAAGGAAAATGAACCGTCATGGGCATCACCTTGGGGCAATGGCCGTCCAGGCTGGCATATTGAATGTTCAGCAATGTCGACCTGCTGCCTAGGCAATCATTTCGATATTCATGGCGGCGGTACTGATCTGACCTTCCCGCACCATGAAAATGAAATTGCACAATCTGAAGCATCTACTGGCGAACAGTATGTCAATTACTGGATGCATGCCGGATTTATTAATGTCGATGGCGAGAAAATGTCGAAGTCTTTAGGCAATTTCTTCACCATTCGCGACGTGATTGAAAAATTCCATCCGGAAGTGGTGCGTTACTTTATTGTCTCTTCCCATTATCGTAGCCCGGTGAACTATTCGGATGTTGCCTTAAAAGAAGCGAAAAATACCTTATCTCGTTTCTACCACTCATTTAAAACCTATCAGGCGATTTATGGTGATCATCTGATTGAAACTCTGGATGAGGCCTTAGTTGAGCGTTTTAATGCCGCTATGCGTGATGATTTCAATACGCCTGAAGCGATTGCGGTATTGTTCGAAATCAATAAAGAACTGAATCGTGCCGTGAAAGAAGAAAATGCGGAACAGGCAGCGATCTACTACGCAACTTTACGTCACCTGACCAATATTCTCGGTCTGGTACAGCAAAATGTAGATGAGTTCCTCAAATCTGACATTGGTCAAGAAGCTCTAGGATTGTCACCTGAACAAATTGAAGATTTGATTCAACAGCGTCAGGATGCCAAGAAAGCCAAAGAATTCGCACGTGCGGATGAGATTCGCCAATCTTTACTTGATCAGGGTGTTGTTCTTGAGGATACCCGTCAAGGTACTGTTTGGCGTCGTGCTGATTAATTAATCAAACAGATTTATAGAGAGTTGACACTGCTGTAGAATTCTCTATAATTCACCTCATTGCGGGAATAGCTCAGTTGGTAGAGCATAACCTTGCCAAGGTTGGGGTCGGGAGTTCGAGTCTCCTTTCCCGCTCCAGAATTCGAAAAACCCTTATCGAAAGATAAGGGTTTTTTTATTGTGTTTGTAAAAAATTTATTAATAAAATGCATATCTCAAATCACTTATTCATCCTTTTTTACCCTGACAATTTTTTGGTTTATTCATGACAAAGTGCTATTGTGAATAAACTTTAAAACTTTCAATCCCTTTCATAACGATATCGTTTCATGACTTATAAATTAAATGCTCGTCATCTAATTCTAGATCTTTTATATGCCTCTAAAAACTCAACCCTGTCTATTAAGCGCATATTAGCTGCTGCTGAATTATTGGGTATATCTGACAATGGTATCCGTGTCGCTGTGGCTCGATTAAATCAGGAAAATGTCATTCAAGCTATAGAGCGCGGCGTGTATCAATTGCTAGAGAAAAAATTTGATACTTCTTTTATCAGCTTAAACAAACACCCTGATATGCAAACGGCGACCATATGGAATGGAAAATATGTATTGGTCTATACCGGTACTTTGGGGCGTGTAGACCGTACAGCATTATCTAAAAGGGAAAAAGCGCTGCGTTATTATGGCTTTCAGGAACTAGAGCAAAATGTTTTTATTCGTCCCGATAATTTAACGCTAAACCTAAGTCCATTAAAAACAGCTGTAATCCAGTTTGGATTAGATCCTGACGCACGTTTTTTCCAAGTCAGTCAACTGGAAAGTGAAGCCGAAGTTCGTGATTTATGGGATATCGAAGAGCTACATCAGACCTATCATCAAGTACAGCATGATATTAACGACTGGTTTGAAAATTACCAAAATCTGACTTTAGCAGATGCTGCAAAAAGTGCCTTTTATCTAGGTAAATCAGCCTTATTTAGTTTACGTGCTGATCCTTTGCTTCCTGCAGAATGGATAAACACCGATGCTCGACAACAATTTGAGCTCGCAGTCCGCAAAATAGAAAAACAGGGTCAACTTTTATGGCAACACTATTTTAAAGACCAAGGGGTCTAATTTATTTCTTTTTTATACACAAAAATAAATTGACTGTAATATTTCATCCAAATATATTGAATACAGCAATAAGAACTAAATATAGGCAGAAGAATGAACAGCAAGGTCAGTGTCACAGAACTTTTTAGTCGTGATGAAATTAAAGAACTCACCACGACCTCAGACTTGCAGGGCGCTTGGGCAGTAGGTTCGACATGGACCATAATTGTTATGACCTTTGGCACGGTAGCCTATAGCTGGGAATATTTACCTACGTGGGGAAAAGTCCTGATGTGCGCGCTGGCATTGGCCATTCTTGCTGGACGCCAGCTTGCGCTGGCTATTTTGATGCATGATGCTTCGCATCATAGCCTGTTCAAGACCAAATGGTTGAACACTCATTTGACTGACTGGCTCTGTGCACGCCCAATCTGGAATGATGTCAGCAAGTATCGTCCTTACCATCTGAAACATCACGCTAAAACCTCGCAGCCAGATGATCCTGACTTGGGCTTGGTAAAAAACTTTCCTATTACGCAAAGCTCACTATTCAGGAAATTCTTCCGTGACCTGAATGGGCAATCTGGCTTTAAATTTCTCGCTGGTCGAGTATTAATGGATCTGGAATTATTGGAATGGAGTGTTTCCAATGACCCCAAACCAATTCCGCGTGGTGATCGCAGCAATTTAGAGTTAGCAAAGAATCTGCTGAAAAATAGTTCCGGTATGCTCATCTCAAATGCAGCAATTTTTTCTGCACTGTGGGCCAGCGGACATCCTAAACTGTATTTATTATGGCCTCTTGCCTATATCACTCCATTTCCTTTGTTCATCCGCATCCGCGCCATGGCTGAACATGCCGGATTAGAAACCAGTCATTCTGCCCTTAGCAATACCCGAACGACCCGTGCAGGTTGGCTGGCACGTGCTTTGGTTGCGCCAATTCATGTGAATTATCATATCGAACATCATTTAATGGCCTCTGTTCCGCATCAAAAGCTGGCGAGAATGCACCAGATGTTAAGGGAGCGTCAGTATGTCGATGCTCCACCAAGTTATCTGAATGTGATTCGCTCACTTTTAAAAAAATAAAAAATATTTCTGCTGTTAAGACTATTCAATTTTAATGCTGATGGCTTTCGGCATGTGAGTGCTGATGTGAGGATTGTCCCCGATGTTCCGGCGGACAATCTTCCGCTTCGATCTGCAAGGTCATCTCGGTAATATGATGCTCATGGTGGAGCATCTCGAAAGCTTGATGACGCAGTTTCCGATAATCCACATTCGGCGCAACCAGATGCACGGTCAGCATGACTTTTTTGGAAGTAATCGCCCAGACCTTGAGCTGATGAATGTCCTGAACCCCTTCGAGCGCCAAAAGATCGTGGCGTAATTTTTCAATATCAATTTCATCCGGCACACCTTCAAGCAGAATATTGATGCTCTGTTTCAGCAAAATCCAGGTTCTTGGCAACACCCAAAATCCGATCAATACCGCAATCAGCGTATCCACCCACATCCAGCCAGTGAAATAAATCACTAGCGCTCCAATAATCACGCCTACAGACCCCAGTGCATCACTCAGCACTTCCAGATAAGCGCCTTTGACATTGAGACTTTCCTGACTGCTAGACACCAGAATTTTCATGGAAATCAGATTAATGATTAGCCCCAAGGTGGCCACGATCATCATGCCCAAACTCTGGATTTCCGGCGGATGACTCAAACGCTGATAAGCTTCAAACAAAATATAAATCGCAACCACAAACAGCATTAAGGCGTTAAACAAAGCAGCCAAAATCTCAAAGCGCTGATAACCAAATGTCCGTTTATTGTCTGCCGGTTTTTGTCCAATTTTGATAGCGACTAAAGCGATAGCCAGTGCAGCAGCATCGGTAAACATATGCGCAGCATCAGAAAGTAAGGCCAAACTTTGAGTTAGAAAACCAGCAATCACTTCCACAATTAAAAAAGTGGTGGTTAATCCCAGCGCTATTGATAATTTTCTGGCATTTTTTGCAGTCACGGCGACATGACTATGTTCATGATGATGTGAATTCCCCACCGGCCCCTCCCTCCTTCTTATTCAACGAGGACTGTATCCTCAGCATCTTTTCAAGTTTTGTTCTGATTCATATTACGCTTGAATTTTACCTATTTAAGTAGGTTTTTTATGAACTGTTTTATCAGTCGACATTAGATTAAAGTTTTAGCTTTTTCATGTTCTGCCAGCCAGGCCTGTACCGAAGCACGCTTAAAATTACGCTCGACATATTCTATTATTTTCACAGGAAGTTTCACCTGATGGCTCAACAAACGATGCAACATAAAGGCCAGATCAAAGTCTGCAATTGACCAGTGTTCAGTCAACCATATGTCCTCCAGCATATATTCTGCCACATTCACCAAGCGCTGAATTTCTTCAGTGATCGGAGCTGTAAGAGGTATAGACATTTTTGCTAGATGAAATACCGAATCGGAAGGCATCTGCTGGCGGATTTGCATAAAATCGGTTTTGACCAAGGCTTGTATGGCCCGACATTTAGCTCTAGCATAAATTTCCTTAGGATATAAGGCTGGATAATTAGGTGCTGGAAAGGCATCTTCTAAGTATTCAGTGATCGCCCATGATTCAAACAGGCTAAAGTTATCTACTATTAAACACGGAACTTTAGCACTTGGACAAATGGCTTGATAAGCCGCAGATTTCTGTTGCTGCTGATCTAAATCAATCACGATTTCCTGAAAATCTAAACCCTTTTCTTTTAAGGCAACATAGACCGACATGGCATAAGGGCTGATTCTATTTTTATCGACATATAAACGTATATTTTGCATATCCTTGTTCCTGATAGGCTTGTTGTTTTTATTCAGTACGGCAGTCTTACTCTACTCTCTTTCCTATACAAAAGGAAAAATGAACTGCTTGATGTAGCGATCACACGAAAAATGTTTACACACTTACTGATAGTGCAGAGATGCTTATTATTTTTTATTTTGCACAGGATCGGTAGATAAAGCCTTTTATTTTGCTTTTGATTCACGTTAAATTAAATCATTCTCTTGATATCAAAAAACTATGCTGAACTTAGCCCACCTCCCCGATACCGTTTATGCCATTCAACATCTGGCTTTTGAAGACTTAGGCGCTTGGGAAGATATTTTTTATCAGCTCGGGTTACGTGTGCGTTATTTCGAAGCTGGTATCGATGATCTCAGCAAAGCTTATGAGCACCCCGGCTTAACGGTCATTCTCGGTGGCCCGATTGCAGTCTATGAAACTGAGGATTACCCTTTCTTACAACAAGAAATGGACTTACTTAAAGTTCGCTTGGAAAATAACTTACCGACGTTAGGCATCTGTTTAGGTGCACAGTTAATTGCTGCTGCATTGGATGCTAAAGTCTGTCCGGGAGATGTGAAAGAAATTGGCTGGTCTAAACTTAAGCTTGCCTCTATTGAAAATAATCCACTAAAAGCTCTCGAAGATATTGAAGTGCTGCATTGGCATGGTGATACATTTGACCTACCTGAACAGGTAGAATTACTGGCCAGCTCTGACCTTTATCCAAATCAGGCTTTTCAGGTAGGACAGAATATTCTAGCACTACAATTCCATGCTGAAGTGGCCAGTGAAAGTTTAGAGAAATGGCTGATTGGACATACCTGTGAGTTACGCAAAGCCCAGATCAATATTCCCGCCTTACGGGCGGATCATCAAAGCTATGCACCCGCGCTTGAACAGGCCGCCAGTTCGGTATTGCTGCATTATTTAGAAAACTTGCAACTTAAATAACCGTAATAAAAAAGCACCCAGTTGGGCATTGCTGTCCCACAATTTTTCACAAGAGGAAGCTCATTTGAGCTTCCTCTTGTTTTATGGGTATTTTATCGGGTGAAAATAAAGCTTTTA